>CAIOSS010000088.1 GCA_903860995.1 uncultured delta proteobacterium
CCCACGCCTTCGACCCCCGGCCTCGCCCTCCGAGGGGCGCGCCCGCGGGCACGCCTGCGTGGCCGTGAAGGCGGGCGGGCGCTGGCTGCTGCACGCGGGCGACGCGTTCTTCCACCGCCACACCGTCGAGCCCGGGGCGGGCACCGCTCCGGCGAGGCTGCGCGCCTTCGAGGCGCTCATCGCGATGGACCGCGGCGCCGTGCGCGCCAACCACGCGCGCCTTCCTCCGACGCAACCCGCATCAGGTCGACCTGGAGCTCGCGAGCCATGGATACGGCATCGTCGACCGGACGCCCGAGCGGGTCGTCACCGAGGTGTGGCACTCGCCCATCCTCGGTCCGGCCGAAGCCGAGACCTTCGGCGGCGGGTACGCCATTCCGCGCGGCGCCAACCGCTACGCGCGCACGCGGCTCGCGACCCCGACCGCCGGTCGCTGAGCCCGGCGTCCGAATCGCTGGCGACCTCCGCCCCGCAGACCATGCGCGCAGGGGCTCGCTGGGGGTTACACTTCGCGCCGCGATGCGCGCCCTCGTCTACGACTTCTCGCTCCCCCGGTATGCACTCGCGCTGGCCTTGGGGCGCACGGTGCCCGGGCTCTACTACGGCCGCGGAACCAACTTCGATCTGCGCCCCGACTGGCCCGCGCCCGTCCCCCCCAGCGATGACTTCGCGACGCTCGCGCCCACCCTCGCGGGCATCTGCGGCACCGACCTGGCGGCCATCTTCCAGAAGTCTTCGCCGGCCCTGTCGGCCTTCGCCAGCCTGCCCGCGGTGTTTGGCCACGAGGTGCTCGCGCGCGTCGTCGCGCCCCCCGCGCGCAGCGCCTTGCGCGAGGGCGACCGGGTGGTGGTCGACCCGTTTCTGTCGTGCGCGGTGCGGGGCATCACCAGTTGCGCGCGCTGCCGACAGGGCGACTATGCGAGCTGCGAGCGCGCGGGCACCGGGCCGCGCAAGGGCATGATGATCGGCGCCTGCGCCGAGCTCCCGGGGGCCTTCGGCGACCGCATGGTGGCGCACGAGTTTCAGCTGTTTCGGGTGCCGGACGGGCTCGACGACGAGCGCGCCGTGCTCACCGAGCCGCTCTCCGTCGGCGTGCACGCGGTGCTGCGCCACCCCCCGCGGGCGGGCGAGCGCGTGCTGGTGATCGGCGGAGGCATCATCGCGCTCGGCACGGCCTGGGCGCTTCGCGAGCTGCACCCCGACGTGTCGGTGACCCTGCTCGCGCTGGAGGACTATCAGACCGAGATGGCCCTCGCGCTGGGCGTCCACCACGCGCTCCGGCCCCGCGGCGAGGACGTGGTGCTCACGCTGGCCCGCGAGACCCAGGCGACGGTGCTGCGGCCGATGCTCGGTCGGCCCTTCCTCGCGGGCGGGTACGACCAGGTGATCGACTGCATCGGGTCGCAGCGCTCGCTCGACGACGCGCTGCGGGTGACCCGCGCGGGGGGCACGGTGGTGCTACTCGGGGGCGCCGGCGAGATCGCGAAGCTCGACTGGAGCTTCGTCTGGTCCAAGGAGCTGACCATCGTCGGGAGCCTCGCGTACGGCTGGGTCGACGCGCCGCACGCCGCGCCGCCGACGCGCGCCCGCACCTTCGCGGTCACCCTGGAGCTGCTCACCTCGACCGCGCGGCCCGTCGGGTCGCTGGTCACGCACCGCTATCCCCTCGAACAGTTCGGCGCGGCGCTCGAGGCCAACCTTGCCCGCCGCGCGACGCGCTCCATCAAGACGGTCTTCACCCTCTGACCCCAAAGGTCGCCCCGACGCCATGCTGACCCACGACGACCTCCGATTCGAAGTCCTCTCCGAGCTCGACGCCGCCTGGGCGGTGCGCCGTCATGGTCGGCGGCTCCACGCCATCGCCGAGGGAGCCCAGACGCTCCGGGCGCGCTTCGCCGCGATGGGCGCCGTGGTGTGCGCCCGCTCGCTGCCCGTGACCACGTTGCTCTACCCGACGAAGTACGCGTTCTGGGCGGCGGCGCTCTCGCCGGCCCCGTTTGTCCCGCTGACGCACCGGGCGCTGCTGGTGCAGTTTCGCGCGGGTGGCGCGCTGAAGACCCTGCTGTTCAACCCGACGGACGTCGAGCGCGCGAAGGCGACGCCGTACTTCGCGCGGCTCATCGAGCGCTTCGGGTCGACCGCCTCGCGCTGGGTGGCGAAGCAGTACGACGCCCTGGAGGTGCAGCTCGCGGGCCTGGGCGTCGCGGCAGAAGACATCGACTTCGTGGCCTTTGACCATTTCCACACGCAAGACCTCCGCGGGCTCCTGGGCACCGCGGACGGCCGCCTGCGCCCGCGCTTTCCCAACGCCACGCTGCTGGCGCCGAAGGTCGAGTGGGACGAGTGGGACGACCTGCACCCCATGCAACGGGCCTGGTACGTGGCCGACGGCAAGGCGGGGGTGCGCGAAGAGAACCTCGCGCTCATCGACCGCGACCTCGTGCTGGGCGACGGGCTGATGCTCTTGCGCACGCCGGGGCACACCGCCGGCAACCAGACGCTCTTCTTCAAGACCGACCGCGGGGTGTGGGGCTGCTCGGAGAACGGCACGTGCGCGGACAACTGGTCCCCGCGCGCGAGCCGCGTGGCAGGCGTGGCGGCGGCGGCGCGCCAGGGCGACCTCGACGTGCTGCTCAACGCCAACACCCCCGAGGCGGGCGCGGACCAGTACACCGCCATGACGCTGGAGAAGCTGCTGGTCGACCGGGTGCCCCACGCCGCGGACTTCGTACAGATGTTTCCGTCGAGCGAGGTGACGCCGGGAGTGTTGGCGCCAGGGCTGAGCCCGACGTACCTGCACCATCAGGTCGAGCACGGGACGGTGGCGCGCAAGGCGCAGCCCTAGTACCGCGTCGCAAGAGTTCTGACGGGTTGAGCAGGGCGCCTTGGGAGGAGAACCGCAAGGGTCGCAAGGGTCGCAAGGGAGCGACGGACTTGGGCGGGTAGGTGCTCCA
>CAIOSS010000089.1 GCA_903860995.1 uncultured delta proteobacterium
CGGTGACCACCGCGCTCGCCTTCATCCGCGTCGTCCCTTTCGCGCCTTCAGCGCCAGCTTCTCGGCCCGCTCGACCCGCAGCACCGCCTGCTGCGCAAGCTCGGCGTGCAGCGTCACCCACGACCGTACCCGCTCGGACGACAGCGCGCCCGCCGCGACCCCCGCGCGCAGCGCGCAGTCGGGGGTCGCCGCGTGGTCGCAGTCGGTGAAGCGGCACCCGGCGGCCGCAGCGCTCACCTCCCCGAACATGGCGTCGAGCGCCGCGTGGGTGCCCTCGTCGGCCCAGGGCTCCAGGCCCCGCATCCCCGGCGTGTCGACCACCACACCCCCGCCGGGCACCACGAACATCTCCCGGTGCGTCGTGGTGTGACGGCCCTTGTTGTCGAAGGACCGCACCGCCCCCGTCGAGGCGCGCTCGCCGCCCATCAGGGCGTTGACCAGGGTGCTCTTGCCGACGCCGGACGAGCCCACCAGGGCCACCGTCGCGCCCGGGGGGATGAGGGCCCGCAGCGCATCCATCCCCTCGCCCGTGCGCGCGCTCACCGCCACCGTGGGCGCCATCACGGCGGCCTGCGCGCGGAAGCTGGCGACGTCGCTGCACTGGTCGGCCTTGGTCAGCACCACGGTGGCCGCGGCGCCGCTCGTGGCCAGCGCGAGGAGGTAGCGCTCCAGCCGGCGGTGGTTGAAGTCCCCGTCGAGGCCCGTCGCGACGAGCACCCGGTCGACGTTGGCCGCGATCACCTGGGGGCGGGTCTCCTGCCCCGACGCGTGGCGGACGAACTGCGTCCGCCGGGGCAGCAGGCGCTGCACGAGCCAGTCGCCCGCGGTGGGGCGGGCGAGCACCCAGTCGCCCACGGCGGGCGGCTCGGAGAGGGTGTTGGCCAGGGGGCCGTTGCGCACGCCCTCGCGGGTCCAGAGGGTGACGGCGATGCCGTGCGAGGCCGCGACGCGCGCGGGCTGTAGCGCGCCCGCCTCGTCGTCGAGGCCATGGGGGGGGGAGCGTCGGTCCACCCGATCGCGGCGAGCGGATCGGGCATCGAGGGGGGAATGGTCATGCCCGCGGGTGCGGCGACAGTCGCACGGGCTCCGGCTCGGCCGCAACGCTCCGGGCCGGCGGCGGAGTGCTCGTCGAGCCCGTGGTGGTCATCGCCGCGACGGGCAGGACGATGCAGAAGGTGGTGCCCTGCGGGGTGCTCGCGCGCAGCTCGATGCGGCCGCCGGCGGACTGCACGATGCGCTGCGAGATGGCGAGCCCGAGGCCCGTGCCCTGGGTCTTCGTGGTGGAGAAGGGGATGAAGAGGTTCTGGCGCATCGAGGGGTCGATGCCGGGCCCGCTGTCGCGCACCAGCACCTCGACGAAGGTGCCGCGCGAGCGGGTGCGCACCACGATGGTGCCGACGCCCTTCATCGCCTCCATGGCATTGCGGATCAGGTTGAGCAGCACCTGCCGGAGGTGCTCCGGGTCCATGCGCACCGACGGGAGCTCGTCGCCGGGCTCGTGGGAGAGCACCAGCTCCGCGGGGATGTCATTGCGCACCAGCTGGAGCGTGCGCTCGACCACGCTCGACACGTCCAGCAGCGAGGGGTTGCCCCGGTACGGCCGCGCGTAGTCGAGGAAGGAGCTCACCACCCGGTCGAGGCGCCCCACCTCCTCGACGATGATCCCGACGAACTCCCGGTGGTCGGAGCCCGCGGGCATGGTCGACTCCATCCACTGCGCGGCGCCCTTGATGGCCCCGAGGGGGTTGCGGATCTCGTGCGCGAGGCCCGCCGCCATCTCGCCCAGCGCCGCCAGCCGGTCGCGCTCCTTGATGCGCGCGTAGAGCCGGGTGTTCTCCACCACGATGGCCACCTGCGCGGCCAGGCCCTTCAAGATCGGGAACTCATCGCCCGAGTAGGCGTCGCGCACCCGGTCGTCGCGCACCGTGAGCAGCCCGAGCAGGTCGTTGCCCTCGCCCTCCAACGGGAGCACCACCGAGGCCGAGAGGGACTCCATGGCGTGCGCGAGCTCGGCGATGGACTCCCCCTCGCGGGTCTCGCCGAGCTCCCGGCGGTCGTCGGCGTCGCGGTCGAGGTGCTCCTTCACGACGATGCCGTTGCTGCGGGCGTGGTCGATGAGCGCGCGCAGCGAGGCCAGGTCGATGCGCCGCGCGGCCGCGTCGCCGAGCTGCGCCAGCAGGTCGAGGCCCTTGCGGTCGGCGTCGACCAGGTAGAGCGACGCGGCGGTCACCCGGCGCGAGCGGTCGAGGCCGTCCATGAGCACCCGGCCCATCTCGTCGGGCTCCAGGGCGTGCGCGAGGCGCCGGCGCAGCTCGTTGATGGAGGTCTCGAAATCGTGGCGCTCGCCGAAGAAGAAGCGGGCGATCTGGGCCTCCATCTTGTCGCGCAGCGGGTCGAAGAGGATGAGGATCACCAGCGACGCGACGATGGCGTTGAGGAAGTACGGCCCCTCGTGGCGGTGCGCGCGGTCGGTGAGCACCTGCCAGTCGACGAGGCGGTAGTAGATGCCCGCGAGCACGAGGGCCAGCGCGGTGAGCACCACGAAGCGCCCGGCGAGCTCGTAGAGGTCGATCACCCGGCGGCGCTCGATGACCTCGGAGAACATGTACAGCACCGCGAGCACGAGGATCGACCCGACCGGCGGGAGGTTGGCCGCGACGACCCGGTTGACCATGAAGGGCACGAGGTCGGCGGTGGTGACCAGGGTGGCGAGCACCCCGACGCCGACGAGGTAGCGGGCGCGGCGGCGCTCCTGCTGCGAGGCGACGGCGCGGCCGCGGGTGGAGAGGGCGCTCACCGCGGCGATGAGCAGGCCCACGACGTAGGCCAGGATGACCGCGCGGATGATGGCGCCGGTGACCTTCTGGGTGAACCACGGGGACGCCACGAGGGCGAGCATGGGGACCAGCAGCCGGGTGGCCCACTTGTCGAGCGCGGAGGGCTGGTCGGGCGCGTCGAGGCTGAACCCGCGGAGGAAGCGCACGCCGGTCTGCGGGAGGAGCACGGCCATGAGCCCGGCGAAGCGCGAGAGCAGCCCGCCGCCCGCGCGCGCCTCCAGGAAGGTCGCGAGGTACCAGACCGCCACGTTGGTCGCGAACATGATGAAGAGCCAGTGGGGCCGCCGCTTGCGCGAGCGCAGCAGCACCTTGGTGGCCATCGCGAAGGCGATGAGGGCGGAGAAGAGCGGGGTCCAGAGGGCGAGGCTCATGGCGGGCGCAGGGTAGCGCGGCCCGGCGCAGCCCGCGGGTCGGCGCGTCGCGGTGGGGGGCGCGCGGTTGACAGCCCGACCCCCTGGGGTAGTGAGGTCCGCGCCCCCCCCGAAGCCCTCCGGACGATGAACCTCCCGCTCCGCCCACGGTATGTCCTGATCGACGCGCTCCGCGGCGTCGCGGCGTGCGCCGTCATGCTCTACCACTTCTCCGGCGGCGACCTGCGCCCGGGCCTCACCCGCCTCTTCGGCGAGGCGGCGCTCCGCGGGCTGCACCAGGGCTGGCTCGGGGTGCAGGTGTTCTTCGTGCTCTCGGGCTTCGTCATCGCCAACACCATCGGCGACCGGCTGATCACCGTCGGCGACGCGCTGCGCTTCGCTTTACGCCGCCAGGTAAGGCTCGACCCGCCGTACTGGGTCTCCCTCGCCCTGGCGGTGCTGGTGCCGTGGGTCACCGTCGTGCTCGGCTACCGGGGGCGGCCGCCGCCGTCGCTGGGGGTCCTCGGCGCGCACCTCCTGTACCTCCAGGAGATCCTGCGCCTCCCGACGCTCCAGCCCGTGTACTGGACCCTCGCCATCGAGGTGCAGTTCTACATGGTCTTCGTGGCGGCGCTGGCCGCGCTGCGCTTCGCCC
The DNA here is from genome assembly GCA_903860995.1 of uncultured delta proteobacterium. GTDB lineage: Bacteria > Myxococcota_A > Polyangia > Polyangiales > SCUS01. The sequence goes on from CAIOSS010000089.1 coordinate 3,843, forward strand.
CGCGGGGGGTCGCGCCGTGGCTGGTGCTGGCCTCGGCGCTGCCCTCCCTCGACGCCGCGATGCACTGGCGCTTCCTGCACGGGTGGTTCATCCCGCACTGGTACCTCTTCGCGCTGGGCGCATCGACCTACTGGGTGACCAAGCGCCGGCTGCCGCTCGCGCCGCACCTCGCGATGCTCGCCTGGGCCGTCTGGCAGGGCGTGCACTTCGACCGACTGGAGCCCATCGGCGGCGGCGCGGCGGTGCTGCTCCTCACGGTGGCGGGCCGCGTCGGGGGCCTGGAGTCCTGGCTGCGCGCGCGGTGGCTGCAGTTCGTGGGGCGGGTGTCCTACGGGGTGTACCTGCTGCACCCGCTGGCGGGCGCGCAGGCGCGCTGGCACGTCGGGGTCCACGTCAACCTGCGCAGCGGGCCCGGCGCGCTGGCCGTGCTCGTCGCCGCGGTGGCCCTCACCATGGTGCTCGCCTGGGTGATGCACCGCCTGGTGGAGGCGCCCGCGATGCGCCTCGCCGCGAGGATCCGGTGGTGGCACGGCGACCGCGAGGGGACCGCGCCCGGGGCGTAGGGCGCCCGCTCACCGCCCGCTCACCCCCCGCGCACCCGCGCGATGAGCCTCGGCCGCAGCGTCTGCGCCGCGATCACGGCGTCGAGGCTGCCCACCTTCAGCGCCCGCTCGACGGTGTGCACCCCGTCGAACTCCTTGGCGATGGCCGACTGCGCCTTCGCCTGCGCGGCCTTGAGCACCCGCTCGTGGTCGCCCGCGGCGCCCGCCCGCGCGTGCTTCGGCGCGGCCTCCAGCGCCCGACGCGCCGCCACCACCTCGGGGTCGGCGTCGGCGCGGCGCCGCACCAGGCCCGGGAACACCACCGCCGCCGCGGGTCCGCCGCCGATCACGCTCGCGAAGGAGCCCCGCAGCGCCAGCGCCTCCACCGCGGGGTTGAGCGCCCGCGAGAACACCACGTAGGCCCCGCCGTGGTAGCGCGACACCACGCAGAACACGAAGGTGCCCTCGAAGTTCACCACCGCGCGGCCGATCTCCGCGCCGTGCTCGAGCTGCAGCTGCCGCAGCGAGTCGGGCGAGCCGTCGAAGCCCGAGAGGTTGGCGAGCACCACCACCGGGCGCACGCCGCTCGCGGCCGAGATGGCCCGCGCGACCTTGCGCGACGAGAGCGGGAAGAGGGTGCCGCTGGTCCAGTGGTCGGGGCCGTCGGCGGGCGCGTCGCCGCGGCGGGCCACCGGGCGCGACTCGATGCCGATGCAGCACACCGGGTCGCCGCCGAGCCTGGCCTCCCACACCACCGCGCTCTCGGCGCCCTGCCACGCCGCCCAGCGCTCGAGGGGCTCGGTGTCCTGGTCGAGCACCGCGCGCATCACCGGCCGGATCGCGAAGGGCCGCTTGCGACCCGGGTTGGTCGCCTCGTCGAAGATCTCCCCGACGGTGCGGTAGCCCTCGTCCCCCTCGGCGCCGTAGGGCGCGAGGGTCACGTCGCGCTCCACGGGGTCGAGCGTGGCCGTGCGCCGCGGGCGCCGCTCGCCCGGCGCCACGGCCGTCAGCGCCAGGTGCCGGAACAGCACCCGGTACGCCGCCGTCAGGTCGGCCGCGAAGTACTGGGCCTCGCCGTTGGGGCCCATCACCCGCTCGTACCCGCCGATGCCGTTGTTGTCCTCCGCCGCGACGCTCCCGGCGTACTCCAGGGCCCGCTTGCCGGTGAGCAGCATGGCGCCCTGCGGCGTCATGATCAGCGCCCCGCGGCAGTGCAGGAGCATCGTGGCCTCGGCGTTCCAGTAGCTCTGGGCGCCCACGTTGATGCCGTCGACGATGACGTGGATGGTCCCCCGGCCTTGGGTGAAGCGCACGATGCGGGCGAGCACCCGCGCGGTCCAGTCGAGGTTCTCCGTGCCGCTGTCCATGGCGATGCGCGCGCCGCTCGACACGGCCACCCACTCGACGGGCATCCCCTCGCGCTCGGCGAGGTCGAGGGCCGCGATGATGCGCCGGCACTCGGGCTCCGCGAGCGAGCCCATTGCCCGCGTGGGGTCGCCCACCAGCAGCACCCGGGAGAGCCCGTCGGGGAAGGGGCCGAAGCGGCTGGTGACCACCCCCACGACGATGCACGCGGCGTTGTGCCCGAAGGGGCGCTGCGCGGGCACGAGGCGCTCGCCGTCGGGCGCGAGGTCGAGCTCGGCGAAGCTCCCGGCGGGGAAGGGGCCCGCGTCGTCGTCGCGGGAGAGCGCCCGCAGGAGCTCGTAGGGGTAGAAGAGCCCCTTGCGCCGCGCCTCGACGATGCGTCGCTCGTCGGCCGTCAGGGCGCTCACGGGCTCGGCGTCGGGGTCGGCGGTGGTGAGCGTCGCGCCGTGGCCCGTGGGGTTGGTCCACTCGACCTGCACCGGGCGGCCGTCGCGGTGCGCAGGGTCGGGGCGGCGCGCGCGCAGGATCATCTTCTCCAGCCCGAGCCCCGCCGTCGCGGGCGCGAGACGCCGGGTCACGGTCATCATCTCCTCGCGGGTGAGCGTGAGCAGCGGGCGCGTGAACACCACCAGGCGGTTCCAGAAGGGCTTCGGGTCGCGGGCGCGCACGGCCTGGGCGTCGCGCATGGCGTGGAGCGCCGTGAGGTACACCCGCTCGAAGCCCGGGATGGAGCGCAGCGCGCCCGTCGCGGGGTCGTACTCGGGGTCGATGCGCTCGACCTCCACGATGCACACGAGGCGCTCGTCGGAGGGGTCTTGCCGGGAGCGGGCCACGGCCAGGAAGACCTCGCCGGGCGCGGGGAGCCGCTCCAGCTCGAAGGCCCGCAGGCGCGCGATCTCGCAGGCCTCCACCCTCGCCGGGTGGAAGTCCCGCAGGAACACGTCCTCCGCGAATTCCCCGTCGCCCCGGCGGGTGAAGGTCCGGCTCAGGCGCCCCGCCTCCACGTTGCCCCAGTTGACCGAGAGGCGCTCCACGCCCCGCGGCATGCCCGCGAGCCGGGCGGCGCCGTCGGCGTGGAGGTCCGCGAGCCACTGGGCGTCGGGCTCGGCCACGAAGACGTCGACGTGCATCGGCGCCCCGGCGGCGGGCGCCAGGCCGTCGAGCGCGAGCGCCGCGTCCGCGACCATCTCCGCCGGGCTCGACAGCACCGCCACGATGCTCGCCTCGGGGTCGCGGTAGAGCGCCGCCGTCGTGTCGTCGTCGAGGGCCCTCTCCCGCTCGGCGCGTGGGTGCATCCGCCGCGTGAGCAGGGCCAGCAGCTTCTCCCGCGGCGCGCGCAGCGCGAGGGCGGGGGCCACCGGCACCAGCGCCAGCAGCGCCCCGTGAGGCAGCTCGTCGAGCTCGGCGTAGATGGCAGCCCGCCGGGCCGCCGCCGCGTCGCCGTCGTCGCCCCGGATCGCCACCAGCCGCGCGAAGCCCTCGGCGGCGGCGCGCCCCAGGGTGCGGGCCTGCGCGGACTGCCGCGGGCGGTCGCACAGGTGATACACCACCGTGTAAGCCGCCTCCGAGAGCGCGCGGTCGCGGTGCACCACCATCGCCGCGAAGGCCTCGAGCCGCTCGCGCAGCGCCGTGCGCTCGTCGTCCGTGGCGTCGTCGTGGTCGGCCCGCACCACCGCCGTGAGCGCCCCGAGGATCACCCGCTCGCGCCGCGCGAGGCCGCGGTGCGCCTGGAGGACGCGCAGGAGGGCGTC
>CAIOSS010000090.1 GCA_903860995.1 uncultured delta proteobacterium
CCGAGGTGCTCGCACCCCTCGCCGCCGGCGCGCACGCCACCGAGCGCGCGAGCGACCGCGCCGAGGCCGTCGCCGCGTCGGCGCGCCTCGTCGCCCGGGCGCTGCAGCCGGCGCTGCGGGACGTCACGCTCAGCGCCGGGCGTACGGTGAGCACGGTGCTCCCCGCGCGCATCGACCGGTGGTTCGCGGGCGAGCCGCTGCGCTTCGTGGGCGTGGTCGAGGGCGACCTTCCCAAGGAGGTGGTCGTCCGCGCGCGGGTGGGCAACGAGGTGCGCGCCTGGACGCTGCCCATCCGCCCGACGCCCGTGTTCGACGAGGGCGACCTCCAGCGCCGCTGGGCCCACCTCCGGGTGCGCGACCTCATCGCGCAGGGCGGCAGCCGCGGCGCCGTCGCCGACCTCGGCGCGCGCTTCGGCCTGGTCACTCCGGTGTCGGGGCTCGCGCTCGGTCCCGTCGCCGCGGCGACCGGCGTCTTCGCGCGCTCCAGCCTCTGGGACGAGGACGCGGCGCGCACCTCGCTCCCCTCGCTGGGCGTCGCCGACGGCGTCGCGCCGCGCGGCATCGCGCGCTTCGGCGAGCAGCGCGCCGCCCCCATCGCCATCGACGACGGCACCGGCTGGACGCCGCACGTCGCGGGCGAGGGCCTCGGGCTCGGCGGCCGCGCCTCCCTCGTCGCCGCGCTCGCCAGCGCCGACGCGGCCGCCAACGCCTGCGTGGCCCGCAAGCGGGCCCTCCGCCCCTCCCTCGCGGGGGAGCTCACCATCCGCGCGACCATCGGCGCCGATGGGCGCGTCTCGCTCGCCGAGGTCGCCCGCTCGACGATGCGCGACGCGGAGACCGAGGCCTGCGTGCAGCGCGCCGTGGCCTCGGTGACGCTGCCCCCGCTCGAGCTGCTGGGCGCGACGCCCGACACCGTGGAGCGCTCGTTTCGCTTCGACGCCCCCGCCGACGGAGGCGGCGGGCGGGGACCAGCTGCCATGCGCTGCCCGACCAGCGCCCAGCTCCCGCGCACCCTCCGCGCGGCGCTGTGGCGCGAGCGCTGGCGGTCCCGCGGCGGGAACGCCCGGAGCGCGGTCGATGTGTGGGTCGAGGCCCAGCGCCGCTGCGAGCTCCGCTGGTGGGAGGACCGCGTGGCCCTGCTCGAGGTCTTCCTCGGCGAGCTCAGCGACCCGGCCTCGCTCTCGGTGCTGCGCGAGGGCCTGGTCGACCCGTCGGTGGTCGAGTGGTTCGACGCCGCCCTCGCTCGGCGCTTCGGCCCGGCCTTCGCCTGGCGCGCGGCGCACGGGCGCACCGAGCTCATCGACTGGGACGCCCTGCTCCGCCGCCTCGCGGCGCCCGGCACCACCCCCGCGCAGCGCGTGGACATCCTCCGCGCGTGGCTCGCCGTGGCGCCGCGCGACATCGACCTCCTGCTCCGGTACATGGACGCCCTCGCCGCGGTCGACCGCGGCCCCGAGGCGCGCGCCATCGCCGACCGCCTGCGCCGCGACCCCGGCGCCGACGCGCGGGTGCGCAGCCGCGTGGGCGAGCTCCTGC
>CAIOSS010000091.1 GCA_903860995.1 uncultured delta proteobacterium
CTTCGTCGACCGCTTCGGCAAGCGGGTGGTGGGCTTCCACCCCGCGGCGATGGCGCGGATGGTGGGCTACGGCTGGCCGGGCAACGTGCGCGAGCTCGAGAACTGCGTCGAGCGCGCGGTGGCCCTGTGCCGCAGCGACACCATCACCGTCGAAGACCTGCCCGAGCGCATCCGGACCTTCCAGCCCGAGCGACCGATGGCGGCGCCGGAGGAGGCCACCGAGATGATGACCCTCTCCGAGCTGGAGCGGCGCTACCTCCAGCGGGTGCTCTCGCTGGTGGGGGGTAACAAGTCCCGCGCCGCGCGGGTGCTCGGCCTCGACCGCCGCACGCTCTACCGGATGCTCGACCGCGAGCGCGGCGTCGAGCCGGGCGGCGAGCGTCACGAGCACAACACCTGACTTCGCCTCCGGGTCGTCGCCCGCGCTGCGACATCCACGACCCCTGCGAGAGATGCCCCCCTCAACCCAACCCCAGGAGACGATCCAATGACCCAGCAACCATCCGAGCGGCCGACGCCGTCGGCGACCGACGACGCGAGCGCGTGGGACCGCGTGAAGGAGGCCCTCCGTCGCGACTGGGACCAGACGAAGCACGACTTCGGGATGAAGTTCGGCCAGAACCTGAACCAGGACGTCACGGACACGGTGCGCCAGGCCGTCGGGAGCACGCCCCTCCCGTCGCCGCACGTCGCGAACACCGACGAGGCGTGGTCCGACGAGGCGGCGGTGCGCTACGGCTACGGTGCCGGCCTCTCGGCCAACTACCGTGGCTTCCAGGCGTGGGGCCCGGAGCTCGAGACCCAGCTCAAGCGCGACTGGCAGGCGATGAGCTCCGGCCGCCCCTGGGATGACGTCCGCCTCGCGGTCCGCTACGGCTGGACCCGCTCGCCGCGCATCGCCGGCTGAGCGCTCTCTCTCTCTCTCCGCTTCGCCGCTCCCTCCGCTCCCTCCGCTCCCTGCTCCCCGACTCCCCTCCCTTCCGATCATCGCCCCGCCAGCGCCCCTGACCTCGGGTGGCATCAACGACGTTTATTGATATCCAATCAAGGGCTGCGCCTTGCCCATCTCCCCATTGCCCTTTATCCCATTCACCACAACGGAGAAAACCCCCGCCGCACGACCTCCCTTGTGAGGGGATCGAGGCAGCGAGGGTTCTCAACCGACCCGCGCTCCAGGGCGATGTGCGCCCCGGTCGCGGCTCAGAGCATGACGGTGTAGCCGACGTTGAGCCCGAACGACGTGTTGCCGCCGATGAACGTGCCCTGCGGCGTGCGGAGCACCTCCGAGGTCGAGTACACGAAGGTGAGCGCCGGCGACAGGATGCCCGAGCGGCCGACCATGATGTTCAGGCCGAGGCGCGGGGCGAGCGCGAAGCCCGCGCCGGGGCCGTCGGCGTACCCGAGGCCCACGCCCACGCCGAGGAAGGCGAAGAGGCTGCGGGTGATCGGGAGGTGGTAGCTGGGCTCGACCAGCACGTTGAGCGACGACGCCGAACTGCTCACGTTCGCGGTGGTCGTGCTCGAATAGTTGAACCCGACGATGCCCGACAGCTGCAGGTTGTCGGTGAAGAACCAGCCCACCGACGGGGAGATGTTGAACTGCGTGAGCTCACCGGCGAGCGTCAGGCCGATCGACCCGCCGAGCTCGACGACGCCCGGGCGACCGTACGCCGTGCTGCCGCCGATGCCGGCCTGCGAGACGACGCCGCCCGCCGCCGTGATCGGCGCCGCGACCGGCGGGGCCGGGTCGTTGTCCGAGCGGGAGGCCGGGAGCGCGCCGGGGGTGGTGCCGTTGCCGACCTGCACGCTGGTCTGCTGGACCGGGGTGCCGGTCGACATGTTGCCGCCGGACTGCGCGAAGGAGACCGCAGAGGCCGCCGTCATGCTCGCCACGACGCCCGCACCGAGGATGAGTTGAGAGTACTTCATGAGACCTCCACTGAATCGTTTGTCGTCGATTGCCGCGATCCATGCGGACCATTTCCGCCGTCGCGCTGAGCACCTCCTTCGCACGACCCGTACCAGGGCATTTGGCTCCTGATATGCCACAACGATGGGCGCCGGCCGCGCGCGCGTGGCCATCTCGCCCCATCCGCGGCGCCAAGGACCTGTGCAGTGTGCTGATAACGTACAAACGGGGGAGAGACCGGCGAGGAAGTCGTCAGTCGAAGGCTCAGACGGCGGCGGCGAGCGCCTCGGCGACGCGCGGAAACTTGAACGCATATCCGCTGGCGAGGAGGGCGGCGGGCACGGCGCGCTGCCCCGTGACGACGACCTCCGCCATCTGGCCGAGCGCGAGGCGCAGGGCGAAGGCGGGCACCGGCAGCCAGGAGGGGCGGTGCAGCCGGCGCCCGAGGGCCTCGGCGAAGTCCCGGAAGCGCACCGGCTCCGGGGCCGTCACGTTGACGGGGCCGCGCAGGTCGTCGTGGTCGAGGGCCCACAGGGTGGCGCCCACCACGTCGGCGAGGTGCACCCAGGGAAACCACTGCCGCCCGTCGCCCACCGGGCCCCCGACGAAGAGCTTGAAGGGAAGGAGCATCCGTTCGAGCGACCCGCCCCCGTCGCCGAGCACCACGCCGATGCGCAGCCGCACCTCGCGCGCGCCCACCGCCCCCGCCCGCTCGGCCTCGCGCTCCCAGTCCCGGCAGACGCCCGCGAGGAAGTCATCCCCCGGCGGCGCCGCCTCGGTCACCTCCTCGTCGCCGCGCGGTCCGTAGAAGCCCACGGCGGAGGCGTTGACGAGCACCCGCGGGGGAGAGGTCGCCCCGGCGATGGCGTCGACCACCCGGCGCGTGGTTCGCACCCGGCTCTCCCGGATGGCCTCCCGGAACGCGTCGTCCCAGCGCTTCGCCCCGACGGGCTCACCCGCGAGGTTGACCATCGCGTCGAGGTCCGCCAGCCCCTCCGGGGTGATGGCCTCCAGCGCGCGTGCGTCGGCGCCCGCGGGCAGCGTCCGCCTCGCCCTTGCCGGGTCGCGCGAGAACGCCACCACCTCGTCGCCGCGCGCGATGAGCGCGGCGACCAGCGACCTGCCTACGAAGCCCGTGGCTCCGACGACTCCCACTCGCATGATGAACTCCTCTGCTCGCGGGCCCTTGGATGCCTTCCCGCCTACCGCGGGGGCTGCAATTGGAAGTCCGGCTCCGGGAGCTGCGACGGCGTCGGCGGGAGGCGCCCGCCCGGCGGCCCGGCCCGACGCTGCGCCGCGACGGCCTGCTGCTGGGCCTGCTGCATCTGGCGCATCATCTGGGCCTGCTGGGCCTGGAGCGCGGCGACCTGGTCGCGCACGTTGTTGACCGCCACGACCGGTGCGTCGAGGGCGATCTCGAAGCGCGCGCCGGTGTCGCCCAGGCGGGTGGCGTGAAGGGTGCCGTGCACCGCGTCGGTGGCGTTGGCGTCGGCGGAGGGCGGCGCGCCGAGCAGCGAGAGGATCGCCGCCGGCGTGAGGTGCACCACCGCCGCGCGGTCATCGGGCACGGTCGGCGCGAGGCGGTCGCCGGTGAGCATGGCGCGATATCGCGCGACGGGGTCGACGGCGTCGACGAGGACGAGGGTGTCGCCGTCGGGCACGAGGAGCACGGAGCGCTGGTACTGGGCGCGCACCTCCGCGGGCACCTGCGGCGGGAGGCGGGCCGGGTCGGGGCCGAGGCGGAGGCGGAGCGTCCCGGCCGGGAGCCCCGCGGGTGTCGGCATGATCGCGAACTGATCGGCGGGATTGGCCCCGGAGGGCCGCGGCGTGCGCGGTACCGCCATGGCCGTGGCGCGGAGGCTGGCGACCTGCGCGGCCGCGCCGGGGAGTCGCACGATCTCCACGCGGGCTACGCCGTCACCCGGGATGAAGCCCATGGCGCGCTGCCCGTGCTGACGGAAGCCCGTGAGGTCGCGCAGGGCGTCCTGGAAGCGCACCATCTGCGGCCCGAACGCGGCGGCCATGCGGGGGTCGGTGACGTCCTCCGAGAGCAGCGGCGCGAGCGAGGAGACATCGAAGCCCGTGGCGAAGTACGACGAGGCCGAGGCGGGCAGCCGACGCAGCAGGTCGAGCGCGGCGTGCTGGCCGACGGATGAACCGATGAGCGCGCGGCTGCTGGCGCCGCCCGCGTGGGCGAACTCCACCTCCGCACGGACGTGGTAGCTGGTCTCGTCGAGCACGAGCGAGGCGTGGGCGCGGGAGAGGTCGTCGAAGAGCTGCTTGGTGTTCTCGGCGCTGCGGTGCACGGCCTCGTACTGGGCGACGAGCGGGCGGTTGGTGCCCGCGTCGTTGCGCCTCGGGTCTTGCGCCTCGAGGGCCGCGAGCTGCATCGCGAGCACGCGCCGCGCAGGCTCGGGGCGAACCACCGCGTCGAGCAGGGCGGAGTCCGGCGGGGCGCTCGCCGCGGCGCGCACCAGCCAGCGCGAGAGCGGGCGCACCTGATCGCGCGGGCCGCAGAGCATCGACCAGTCGCGGGCCGAGCGCCGCGCGATCCAGCACGGCGGCGCCGCCACGCCGCCGTCGCGGCCATTGAGCACGTCCTGCGCAGTGCCGGTGGGCTCGTACAGCCCGTCGCCGACGTCGCGGTACCCGCGGCCCGCCTGGGCGTTCTGCACCACCTCCATGCCCGGCCGCAGCGGCCAGGCGATGGTGATGTTGACCTGCCCGTTGGGCGTGTCGGCGCTGCTCGGCGCGAGGATGGCGGAGAAGGGCGCGTCGGGGTCGATGTCGACGCCGTGCTCGCCGAGCCCGGGGCTGATGCCCGGCGCGGCCTGGCCGAGCGCGAGCCGCGTAGGGACGCCGGGGGCGATGAGGTTGAGCACCTTGCGCAGGTTGCTCCCGCGGATGGCGAGCAGGGCGGCGGTGGGGAGCTCGGGGATCGCGAGGTCGGCCGAGGTGGGGGCGACGTCGGCCGCGCGGGGGGGCGGCACATCCCGGGTCGCGGGCGGGGGGTTGTTCTTCTCGCAGCCCAGGAGAGCCAGCAGAACGAGCGCATAGCGGGTCTTCATCGCCGCGGCTGCCTAGCATCGGAACGCGGAGGTTGTCACGCGCCCAGCGGCATGGCCCCCTCCGGAGCTGCGTCCGGGGAGGAAGGTTGGAAACGAACAGTGAGGCAGGGGGAGAGAAGGGACGGAGGGCGGGGCGGCGGACTACCAGGCCGCGCGGACGCCGATGAAGGCCTCGAGGCGGGTCCATGCGATGGGCTGGCCGCGGCCGCCGTCGGTGCCGGTCGAGTTGCCGAGGCGCACGTCGGAGATGTTCGACAGGCC
>CAIOSS010000092.1 GCA_903860995.1 uncultured delta proteobacterium
CGCGGTGGCGACCCCAGCGCCATCAACGAGCCGGCGCGAAAGCGGGTCGCGAAGCCTCAACTCACGCGCTCGGTAACAGGCGGGGGAGCGCAGGCGCTGGCGCTCGTCGATAAGCGCGGCGATGGGGCCGTGGAGCGCGGCGGGCAGCGGCCGGTCGTCGCGGGCGTAGAACCAGCGCGCGAGCTCGGACAGGGCGCTGGCGACGATGGTGGCGTTCGCCTCGCTGGCGAGCCCGTCGGGCTGGAAGTGCGTCGCAGATGTGCCGTACTTCTGTGCGCTGTCGAGGTGATCGCGCATCGCCCGCGGGATCACCCCCTGGAGCTTCGCGTGCCTCGCGAGGTTGTCGAGCCCCTTGCCCTGCTCGGCGAGCTGCGTGACGTCGACCTTCGCCTCGACGAGCAGCGCGTACAGCATCGCCTCCGCTGGCCCATCGTCGACGTCGCAGACATTCGCTCCCCTCCCATCGCGTCGCGCGGACTCTACAAGGGCCGCGACGGGGATTGGAAGGCGCGAGGCGGGGGGCGCTACGCGATCGCGGTCTCGGCGGGGAGCGCAGCCCCGAGGCGATGCTCTGTCCACTGCTCGGGGGCGAGGGCTCGCCGCGCGAGGTCGAGGTTGCGCGCATGGTGGGTAAGCAGCAGCACCTGCGTCTTCGCGGCGAACTCCGCGAGCACCTCGAGTCCCGCCGTCGCGCGCTCGTCGTCGAAGTGGATGAAGATGTCGTCGAGCACCAGGGGCATCGGCTCCTGGGCGTCGAGGTGCTGCTCCAGGCTCGCGAGCCGCAGCGAGAGGAAGAGCTGGTCGAGCGTGCCGTCGCTCAGGGCCTCCTCCACCTCGACGAGCTGGCCGCGGCGCACGCAGCGGAGCTTCGCCTTGTCGTCCTGGTAGACCACCTGGATCTGCTCGTAGCGCCCACCGGTCAGCCGCTCGAAGAGACGAGTCGCGCGCTGGAGGATCGCGCCCTCGTTGTTCTTCCGGTAGCGCTCGACGCCGCGCCGCAGCACCGCGGTCGCGAGCCGCAGCCGCGCGCATCGCTCGGCGTGCGAGCGAGCCAGCGCGAGGTTCTCCTGCGCCTCCGCCAGCGCCGCCGCGGCCTCGTCGCCACCCGAGAGCTGCTCCTCCTCCTTGCGCAGGGCGCCAATCTTCTCCGCGAGCGCGTGGCGCTCCTCGTCGCGCTGGGCCTGATCGTCCTTCAGGCGGGCGATGTCGGCCTCCACCCGATCGCTGTCGGTCTGCGCGGCCGCCTGCTCCAACGCCTCGAGGGACCAGCCCTCGCCCTCCTCGACCAGCCGCCGCTCGGCTGCCGCCTGTCGCTCGTCGCAGGCGCGCGCCAACGCCGATCGCTCCTCGGCCGCCGCCAGCGCCGCGAGGTCGTCGCAGCCCGTCTCGACCAGCATCGCCTCGAGCCGTCGCTGCGCGTCCGCTTCACGCAGATCGGCGTCCTGGAGCTCGCGCCGATAGCGCTCGGCCAGTTCGTCGCGCTCCCGCCGAAGCACGGCGTTCTTCGCCACCTCGTCGAACCGTGCGATCAGTGCGTCGGCCGCATCGGCCATCGGACCCTTCTCCGGCAGCGTCACCTCGAGGCTCTGCGCGAGCGCACCGAGACCTTCCTCGAACTTCAATCCCTGCCGGTTGATCGCCCGGAAGCGTGCCTCCTGCCGCTCGCACAGCTCCTCTTCGCGGAAGAGCTCACCGAGCTTCGAGAGCACCACGTTCGCCTCTTCGGGCAGCGCCTCGGGCGGGAGGCGCAGCACCGTCACGGCCTCGCCCCACTCCTTCCGCCATCGGTCGAGCGCGCTCTCCTTCTCGGCAATCTGCGACGTCATCGTCGCGAGGTCGAGCTGCGCCGCATCGATCTCCTTGCGCAACGTCACCTCGGCCTCCGACCGCTTCGCCACGGAGTCCAACGTGTGATCCACCAGGAGCAGCACGGTGAGCCATGCGGCCTCCGCGGGCACCGCGACGCCGGCCAGCGCGAGCGCGCCCTCCAGCGATCGCCGCTGGTCCGTCTGAGTGGCGAGCAGCCGCTGCCGTGCCTCGATCGCCCCGTCGCGCTGCTGGATCGCTGCGACGAGCTCCGCGTGCCGCCGACGCCACGGGCCCATCTCCCGCGGCGTGTCGGGCGTGAACCCGCAGGGCAGCCAGTGCTCGTTCCACGCGGCGAGGTGGGCGTTCGCCTGCGTCTTGGCGCGGGCGAGCTCGGCGTCGAGGGCGTCGATCGCTGTCCGCGTGACGGCCTCCTCGCGCTGCAGTCCGACGAGCGTCGCGACCCGATCGGACTCACGACGCAGCCGGTCGGCGAGCTCGTCTGCGCGCTGCATCACCGCGGTCAGCTCTGCGCGCAGCGCGACGCCGGGCGCGAACACCTCGTCGATACACTCGGGATCCGCGCCGTTCGTCCACGCCCGCTGCACCCGCTCCCAGGCCTGCGATCGTCGCGACCGCGCCTCGGAGAGCTGCGCCTCCGATGGGAGCGAGCCCGCGTCGGTGCACTGCCCGACCTTCCGCTCGACCGTGGCGAGCTCCGCGGTCTTCTGCTCTCGCGCCAGCGTCAGGCGTTTTTGCGTGCGCTCATCCTCGTCGAGCTCCTGCTCGCAGCGGCGGATCGTCTCTTCCGAGGGCACCGCCACGGTCGGGATCTTCTCGAGCGAGCCGGTCCAGAAACCGAGTGCCTGCAACGCGTGCTGGGCGCGGGCGGTTCGTTCGTGCACGAGCGCCTCGGCGTCTCGCACCGCGGCGTCGAGCTTGCGATCCGGCTGGAGCAGGTCGCGCGTCGTGCGCAGCACCGCGACGTCGGGCAACGCGGGCAGCCCGGCGAGGTCTTCGCGCTTCTTCGCGCCGACCGCACGGCGGTCCGCGAGCTGTCCGCGCAACTGCGCGAGTGCCGTCTCGAGCTGGACCCCGCTCTTCTCCAGCGCACGGATGCGCTGTACGGCGGCTTCGCTCACGCGGATGCTCTCCAGCGCGGTGAACTCCAACGTCGGCTGTCCGAGCTCGCGCAGGATCTCCCGCTCCCGGTTGCGGAAGCCCATGATCTCCTTCACCACGCCGGGCTTGTCGCGCAGCTCGGTCTTGTACTTCCCGAGGTCTTCGGTGAGCTGCTTGATGCTCGCCGCGGTGATGATCACCGGGACGGGCGCCCCGCGCTGATCGCGCTCGCGCTCGGTCCACTCGATGTCCGCGTGGAGCTTTCGCACCTGCTGCGCGGCCGCCTCCAGGGCCTGCACGATCTCCGCGCGCCGCACGCCGATGTCTCGCGGGAGCAGCCGCACGTCGCCCATCGCCGCCCGCTCCGCGCGGGCGTCGCCGCGGGTTCGCACCAGCGGTAGCGCTCGCTGGAGCCGCTGCAGCCGGTGGCGATCGGTCTGGAGGCGGACGAGTTCCGCCGACAGCTCGGCGCGCTTCGCCTCGGCGGCATCGAGCGCGTCGCGAAGGTCCTTCCAGGCCTTCACCGGCAGCGCGCGGTCCCGCGCTCGCTTCGTCTGCTCGCGGTACGCGGCGAGCGCCTTCTGGATGGCGCCGGCGTTTCCGCCCGGCGAGAGCAGCTTGTTCGCGTCGTCCTCCAGGCGGTGCAGGGTCTGCTGGAGCGCCGTGCCGTTGAGGGCGGCGCCGAAGAGCGTCTCGCCGAGGCTCGTCTTCGGGTTGGTCAGCGCCTTGCCAGCCTCGCGCAGCTGCTCGTGGTCGAGGCCGAACATGAGCTCGAACTGCTTGCGATCGGTGACACTCAGCCAGGAGCGCAGCAGGGTCTCGTCGACGGTCGATCCCGCCTCGTTGAGCAGGGTGCCCTGGAGGCCCTTCTTGCGAACGAAGCCGCGCTCGCCCTCCTTCGAGTGCAGCAGGCGCGCGCCGATGCGCAGCTCGGACATCGTATGCCGGTGCGCGTCGCCGGTGTCCTTCGCGATGCCGTAGAGCAGGCCGCTGATGGCGCGGAGGGTGGTGCTCTTCCCCGCCTCGTTGAGGCCGTAGATGATGTGCAGGTTGGGGCCGCTCGCCGGGAGCACGAGCGATCGGTTGGTGAACGGCCCGTAGGCCAACAGGTCGAGTCGTAGAAACTTCACGCGGATTCTCCCCCCTCCAACAGCAGCGGAATGAGCAGCTGCTCGACGTCGTCGAGCATCGCGGCCACGGACTCCGGGCGATCGAAGGCCGGCCGATCGACCTCGTCGACCAGCGCGAACTTCTCCTGCAGGCCTTTGAGTTCCTCGGCCAGCGCTGCGAGGGCGAGCGGGTCGTGACGGTCGGCGTCGAGCGTCCGCAGCAGCTCGCCGAGCGGCGTCGCACGCTCGCGCATCGCGACGACGTCGATGGGCGACCGCGTCTCGAAGAGCACCTTCTCGACCCAGATGTCCGCGAGTCCGGTGCCGCGCACCTCGTTGCTCCATCGGTCGACGTCGGCGAGCAGCTCGCGGTGCGCCGCGCTTGCACCGTGCAGTCGCACGCGTACGGCGAGGGGCTTGTCTCCCTCGACCTGCCGCAGCGCCGCGAGCGCCTCGTGGACCTGATCGACCGCAGCCGAGGCCGAGCGGGCCGACGCGACCGAGACGTCGCGCGCGAACCAGCGCATCACGTCGAAGTCGCGGTGCTCCAGCGTGGGGCGCCCGTTCTCCACGGTGACCAGCGTCGCGCCCTTTGGACCGGTCTCGCGAATGTGCCGCCCCTGCAGGTTGCCCGGAAACACGATGGGCGGATCGCTCGCGAGGACCTGTCGCTTGTGGACGTGACCGAGGGCCCAGTAGTCGTAGCCGCGGTCGATCAGCCCCTGCACGCTGCACGGCGCGTACGTCGCGTGCTCGGACGAGCCCCCATCGGCGCTGGTGTGCAGCAGCCCGATGTTGAAGGCGCCGGGCACCGGCTTCGGGTACTTCAGCGAGAGGTCGTCCTGGGTGTCCTGTTTGCCGTAGCTCTGGCCGTGGAGCGCCACGCGGGGCGCGTCGAGCGTGAACGTCTCCGGCTTCGTGGCCGAGAACACGTGCATGTTGTCGAGCGAGCGCAGTGACTTCGTCATCGCGTTCTCGGCGTCGTGGTTGCCGCGCACGATGTAGACGTGGATGCCGACGGCCTTGAGCCGCGCCATCTGCTGTAGCAGGAAGAGGCCAGTGTTGTAGTCCTTCCAGTCGCGGTCGTAGAGGTCACCGACCAGCAGCAGAAACGCCACCGACTGCGCGATGCACTCGTTGACCAGTTGGATGAACGCCTGGCGCGTCGCGCCGCGAACCTCCGCCACGGGCGCCCCCGGATACTTCTCCAACCCCTTGAGTGGACTGTCCAGATGGATGTCCGCCGCATGCATGAACTTGAACGACATGATTCCCTCCCCCGGAAACGTTGGTGATGCGGGTTCGACCTGAACCCCTGCGGTGTTCGCCCGATCGGGCGAAGTCACCCTCTGCTCAATACGGATACTCGTCCGCGAGACGGCGCGCCTGCTCGGCGGACGTCAACGCTTCGTCCCAGAGCCAGCCGACACCCTGCGGCGCCGCGCCTCGCACCGCGGCCACCGCCGCGCCGAGGTCACCGTCGGTCTCCAGCGCTTCGTCCAGCGCCACGAAGCGCGCCTCGATCGTCGTGGTGCCGTCGTCGTCCGTCGCCGCGGCGATCACCGCGCGTCCGGCCCGCGCTTCCTCGGCGCGACCCAGTGCGTGCAGTGCGCGCGCCCGCCAGCGGCCCCGCGATCGGGCCAGCCACGAAGGCCCCGCCGTCCAGTCGGCACCGTCGAGCACGGTCAGTGCCTCACCCATCGCACGGCGGGTGACGAGACCGCGGCCGAGCGCGTAGCGAACGAACAGCGCGCCCATGTCCTCTCGCGGAGCGTTCGTCAGGTAGTCGTCGGCGGCGAGGGCGGCGTCGTCCCACGCCTCGAGGGCCGCGCCGAGCGCTGCGACGCGAACCCACTCGGCGAGGGGACGCGAGATTTCGCTACGGTTTTCGAGGTCGCGCCAGGCGTGCGTGGCCTCCGCGAGCACGGTGCCGGCCTCGGGGTAGCGCCGCATCGCCGCGAGCCCGCGACCGATCGCGCCGAGGAGGCGCAGGTCGTCGTCCCGTCGCACGGCGCGCAGCAGTCCACGGGCGCGGATCAGATACTCCGGGAGCGACTGCGATCCAGCGTCCGTCGCGGCCTGCACAGCGTGCGAGGCCTGCTCGCGATCCCGCTCCGCCTCGATGGATTCGTCCCACGGGATCTCGAACGATCGACCATTGGCGTGTCGCTCCGCGATCTGGCGCGCGAGGCGGACGCGCTCGCCGAGTGGCGCATTCCCCTCGAAGATCTGTTGCAGCCAGGTCGCGCTGCGCTCGACCGCACGCCACTCCGTAACGATGCCGCCGTCCGCGCAGAGCGCCAGCAACCCCTCCACGGCGTGAAAGGGACGTCGCTCCGTCCAGGCGGCGGGTGGCACTTCGCGCGCGTCGGGGAAGACATGATCGATCGCGTCACGGGCGTTCGCCACGCCCACCGCGCGGAGGTACGGGTGGCCGGCGAGCAGGCGCGTCGCCTCGGCCCATTGCTCCGCGGCGACGAGCACCGTGTCGACGCCGAGCGCGCCTTCGGAGAGCAGCGCGAGCTTCCGGTCGAGCCCGCCGACGCGGACCACGGAGCCGTCGCGCCGCACCTCCGCCGACGCCGCAAAGCGCGCGGGGACGGGCCGATCCATGAGCCGCGACGACAGCGCCAGCAACATCGACAGTCCGAACGACGGACCCTCCAACGACACGTCGGCGTCGGGGCCGCGCTTGAGCACCTGCGTCGCCGTGCGCGGCTTCTGCCCCAGCATGCGCAGTGAGTGCAGGTGCGGAACGACCGCCGTGGCCAGCATCGCCACGTCATCGATCGCCCGCTGCGCGTCGTCACTGAACGACCGCCCGCCCGCGTGGTGACGCCCGTCCCAGCTCAGTCGCCACAGCGTCGTGCGATCGGCCCGCGGGGCGACCGAGACGAGCAGCACCTCACCGATGCTGGCCGGTGCGGGCGGCGCGTGCCCCAACGCGACGGCATCGGCCGCGAGCGCCGCGTCCGCGGGCCAGCACCACGGCGTTGCGAGCGCGTGGGCGGCGGTCTCCCGCCAGAGCGCCGGGATGCGCCGCGCCGGCAGCCA
>CAIOSS010000093.1 GCA_903860995.1 uncultured delta proteobacterium
CGCATGGGGCTTCCGTCGTACCCTCCGCGGCGATGCGACCCTCCCTCCTCGCGCTGCTGCTCCCCCTCGGCGCGCTGCCCGCGTGCGCGTCCCACCGCGCCGCCCGCCGCGCGTCGCCCGCCTCCGCCGGCCGGGTGGTGATCTCCCTCGTCGGCACCAACGACCTCCACGGCCGCATCGCGCTGCTCCCCTGGCTCGGCGGCCACCTCGCCAACCTCCGCCGCGCGCGCGCCGCCGACGGCGCCGTGCTGCTCGTCGACGCCGGCGACCTCTTCCAGGGCACGCTCGCGTCCAACCTCACCGAGGGCGCCGCCGTGGTGCGCGCCTACAACGCCCTCGGCTACGCCGCCGCGGCGGTGGGCAACCACGAGTTCGACTACGGCCCCGCCGGGGAGTCCACCTTCCCGCGCAGCGCGGCCGACGACCCGCGGGGCGCCCTGCGCAGCCGCGCCCGCGAGGCGTCGTTTCCCCTCCTCGCCGCCAACATCGTCGAGGCCTCCACGGGCGCCGCCCCCCGCTGGGACAACGTCTCCCCCGATCACCTCACCACCGTCGCGGGCGTGCGCGTCGGGCTCGTCGGCGTCAGCACCGAGGCCACGCCCACCACCACGCTCGCCGTGAACTTCCGCGGCCTCGCGATGCGCCCGCTCGCCGCCACGGTGCTCGCCCGCGCGGCCGACCTGCGGGCCCGCGGTGCCACCGTCGTGGTGGTGCTCGCCCACGCGGGCGGCGCGTGCCGTCGCTTCGATCACCCCGACGACCTCGGCTCCTGCCACGAGGGCGAGGAGGTCTTCGCGCTCGCCCGCGCGCTCCCCGCCGGGTCCGTCGACGCCATCGTCGCGGGCCACACGCACCAGGGCGTCGCCCACGTGGTCCACGGCATCCCGGTGATCGAGTCCTTCGCCAACGGGCAGGCCTTCGGGCGGGTGGACCTCACCGTCGACCGCCGCAGCGGGCGCGTCACCGGGCGCCGGGTGCATCCGCCGCGCGGCGTCTGCGGCCCCATCACCCGCGAGCCCGTCGACGTCGCCCGCTGCGCGCCCGCCGGGTACGAGGGCGCCGCCGTGGCGCCCGACGAGTCCGTCGCGCGCGTGGTCGCGGGCCCCCTCGCGGAGGCGCGCGCCGTCGAGGAGCGCCCCGTCGGGGTGACCGTCGCGTCCCCGGTGCGCACCCGCTACCAGCAGGAGTCGGCGCTCACCAACCTCGTCGCCGACCGCATGCGCGCCGCCGCGCCGGGCGCCGACCTCGCCCTCATGAACAGCGGCGGCGTGCGCGCCGACCTCCCGGCGGGCCCGCTCGATTACGGTCACCTGTATTCCTCGCTGCCCTTCGACAACCGGCTGGTGACCGTTCGGATGCGCGGCGCTGCGCTGCGCGAGGTGCTGCGGGCCAACGCGCGCGCCGACGACGGCGCCCTCGGGCTCGCGGGGGCGCGGGCGGCGGTGACCTGCGCGGGCGACCGGGTGGAGGTGCGGGTGACCCGCGACGACGGGCGCGCGGTGGGCGACGACGAGGTGCTCACCGTGGTGACCAACGACTACCTCGCGGGCGGATCGCTCGCGCGGCACCTCGTCGAGCCGCTGACCGACGACGCCATCGCGGCCTCCCCGACGCTGCGCGACGCGGTGGGGGCGGCGCTCGGGGCGGTGGGTCCTCTGCGGGGGGACGACCCGCGCTGGTACGACCCGGCGCGCCCGCGGGTGACGCTTCCGCACGCGCGCCCGGTGCGCTGCCGCTAGAGGTTGATGGCCGCGCGGACGCTGAACTCGCCGTAGCTGCTCGGGTGTCCCGTGGGGCCGCGCATGTGGTTGGCGTCCGCGGTCACCTCCCAGGGCTGCTCGGGGAACCAGTAGTGCCGGTAGTTGAGCAGCACCCGTAGGTGCCGGGTGACCCAGAGGTTGAGCCCCACCTCTGCCGCGAGGACCTTGTAGCGCCCGCTCGCCCCGCTGTCGCCGCCGCCGCGCGCGTCGCGGCTCGCGCCGCGGTAGGCCATCTGCACCGTGTCGAAGCGGGCGACGGCCTGGAGGCCCAGCGGCGCGCGGAGGGCCTGCGCGCGGTCGACGCGGACGGTCGGCGGGTCCTGGTAGCCGGGGCGGGCCATGGTGTCGTTGTGCTCGGGGCGCACCGCCGAGGGGGGCAGACCGATGAGCCAGTACGCGGCCTGGACGTAGAAGCCGAAGCCCTCCAGGGCGCCGAGGCGGACGGGGTCGCGGGCGAGGGCGCCGTCGAGGGCGGCGGCCACCTCGCCGGTGTGGTTGCGCACGTAGACGAACTCGCCGCGCAGGTCGAAGCGGTCGAGGGGGAGGTCGAGCTCCGCGGCGACGGCCCACTGCCGCCCGCTCTGGACGAGGGTGAGGTCGGGCGCGAGCGCGGGGCTGAAGAGGGTGTATCCCGCGGGCGTGTCCATCGCGGGATAGGGGCTGTGTGCGCCGAGGGAGCGGTGCGCGAGCCGGCCCGAGAGGCCCACCTGGAACTGCCGCCCGATGCCGCGGCGGTGGCTCATCATGAAGGGATGGAAGAAGAAGCGCGCGGCGGCTTCGACCTGGTTCGACGGGGTGAAGCGGTCAGGCCCGCCGCCGTTGAAGACCCCGACGGACCAGTAGGCGCGGTGCAGGCGGTCTTCCCCCCAGAGCATGAGCCCGATCTCCTTCCCGGTGGGGACGCCGAGCGCGCGCACGGTGAGCGAGCGCTCGATGAAGTCCAGGTAGCGGTCGGAGGTGCGGTTCTCCATGGTGAAGGGCGCGTCGAACTGCCCGATCTGCACGTTGACCACCGGGTGCAGGCGGAGGTTGACGTGCATGTCCGCGGCGGTCTGCGGCCCGTTGTCGGTGAGCTCGGCGCCCACGCGCCAGGTGAGGAAGGAGAACACCCCGCCGGCCAGCTCGACGCGCGCCCGGCGGATCTGCACGCCCGTGCGCAGCAGGCTCGGGGTGCTCACCCCCCCGGCGGAGCGCTCGTCGCTGAGGGTGTGCGGGTTGAACATGTGGAAGTCGACCTGGAGCCTCGCCCCCGGCGAGATGAACCAGTCGCGGCCGCGGTCGCTGATGAAGAACGCGTCGTCGCGCCACCCGGCCACGATGGGGTTCGGCACGGGGAAGGGCACCGGCAGGGGCTGCTGTTCCGGTGGCAGCGTGGAGGGGCCCTCGGTCTGCGGGCTCTCGCCGCCCAGGAGCGACGGTCGGGTGTCCTCCGCCTCGGACGCGCGGTACGGGGCGCCGTCCCCCGGCGACGACGGCCCTCTGGATGTGGGGTTGGCCCTCGCGCGCGCGGGAGCGAGCGAGAGCGCGGCGAGGGTGATCGTCGCGGCCAGCGCCGCCCGCACGGTCATCGGACAGGGGTACCGTGACGCCGACGGAAAGAACACCAATCCTGCAGGGAAACCGCGCAGCACCGGAGGGTCTGAGGGCCGGCGGGTCGGCGCCACCTGAACGTGGACCGACGCAAGAGGCACCGGCGGTGCGGCCCGGTGATCGATCCTGGAAGTCTGGCGATGCTTCCCGCGGCGGATGAGGAGCCCGGACGCGACCGCTCACGCCGTCTTGAGCAGCCCTTCGGCGGTGAGCGCAGCGATGACCGCGGGGCGCTCGGCGATGCGCGCGCGGTACGCCACGAGGTGCGGCCAACGCGCGAGGTCGATGCCCACGTGCGGCGCCCACCCGAGCATCGTGAAGAGGTACCCGTCGGCCACGGTGAACCCGTCGCCGATGAGCCACTCGCTCTTCGCGAGGCGCGCCTCGAGCAGGTTGAAGCGCGTCGCGAGTGCCTCCTTCGCCATGGCCTTGTACTCGTCCGGGGTCTTCGGGTTGAACAGCGGCGAGAAGCCCTTGTGCACCTCGGTGCTCAGGAAGTTCATCGTCTCCTGGAGGCGGTAGCGCGCGAGGGTGCCGTTGGCCGGCGCGAGCTTCGCCGCGGGAAACTGGTCGGCGATGTACTGCACGATCGCGGGCCCCTCGGTGAGCACCTCGCCGCTGTCGAGCCGCAGCGCCGGAACCATCCCCATCGGGTTGATCGCGAAGAGGTCTTCGTCCTCCATGGTGCGCTTGTCGGCGCGCTTCACGCGCACGAGGTCGAACGCGACGCCCGCCTCGCGCAGCGCGATGTGGGGAGAGAGCGAGCAGGCACCCGGCAGAAAGAACAGCTTCATCGAATCACTCCTGCGACGGTGGAAAGACCCGTCGTCGGGCCGATCTAGCACGCACCCCGGCCGAAGAGACGACCCACGCGCGCCGCCCGGCTGCGCGAGAACCCCCAAGAGCCGTATCGAATCCACCTGCAGGTTCCGGGTGAATTGACAGTCACCTCGACCCACGAGTTGCGCAACCAGCGCCAACACCCTGCCAGGAAACGCATGAAAACGAAGGGTGCGGTGCTGTTTGAGGCGGGCTGCGCCCCGGGGCTTCGACGCATGGCCGCATTTCGCGCGAGGCCCCGCCCACCGCATGGAACATGTTCAGCCAGGTGCGCGACACGCTCGACAAGGCCCAGGGCGGCCTCGGCATCGGCTTGTCACTCGTCAAGAAGCGGGTCGAGATGCACGGCGGGTCGGTCACCGCCGAGAGCCACACCGGGCCGGACGCCCTGGCTGCGGCGAGGGCCTTCGCACCGAACGTGGCGTTTCTCGACATCGGTCTCCCGGGGATGGACGGGTACGAGGTCGCTCGGCGGCTGCGGGCAGACCCCGTCACCGCCGACATCGTGCTCGCTGCCCTGACCGGGTGGGGCAGGGAGGACGACAAGCGGAGGTCGCGGGACGTCGGCTTCGACTTCCACCTCACGAAGCCCGTCGACCAGGACGCCATCAACCAGGTGCTCGCGCAGTTCTCCGCGCTCGATCGCCGGCCTGGCTCGCAGGTGGCGCCCGCCAGCATCGACGGGTAGCGACCCGCGGTGCATCGGTCGCCGGTGGAGTCACCGCACGCCCCTCCGCCCCACCGCCCCACCTGATAGGATCGCTCCCCCCCCGATGCAACCGACCGCGGCCGCCTCTCCGTCGAACTCGCTGCTGGCCGCGCTCAAGCAGGGCACCCGCGAAGAGCACGTCGCCATCGAGCGCCAGCTTCGGCTGATGGACCCCGGGGTGACCCTCGACGACTACCGCGACTACTTGGCCCGGATGCTGGGCTACTGCGAGCCCCTCGAGGCCGCCCTCGCCGCCCTCGACGCGCTGCCCGACGAGGTGCCCGACTTCGAGCGCCGCCGGAAGGCCGGCGCCGCCGCCCGCGACCTCTGCGATCTCGGCGCCGTCGCCGCCGACGTGGCCGCCCTGCCGCGCTGCGCCGACCTGCCCCCGCTGGGCTCTGTCGCGCGGGGCCTCGGCTGCCTCTACGTGCTGGAGGGGTCGACCCTCGGCGGCCAGATCATCGCGCGCCACCTCGAGCTCCGTCTCGGCGTCGGCCCGCAGCGCGGCGGGTCGATTGTGCGCAGCTACGGCCCCGACGTGGGCCCGATGTGGCGCGCCTTCGGGGTCGGCCTCGAGGCCTGGGCCGCGCGCGAGCCCGACCTCCACGACGCCGTCGTGGAGGCCGCCC
>CAIOSS010000094.1 GCA_903860995.1 uncultured delta proteobacterium
ATGACCGGGGCGGCGGTGCTGGCCGCGCGCGGGGCGCACCGGATGGGCGCTGGGGTGGTGGCGGTGGCGTCGACCGAGGCCCCGAGCGCGCAGCATCTCGCCGAGACCATGGTGACCACGCTGCCGGCGGACGCCGCCGCGCGCGACGCGAAGCTGCGCAAGATGCTCCAGCGCGCCGACGCGGTGGTGCTCGGGCCGGGGCTCGGCCGCGACGAGGCCGGGTCGCAGATTGCGGCGACGGTGCTCGGGGCCTGCGAGGCGCCGCTGGTGATCGACGCCGACGGGCTGTGGCACCTCGCGGCGCTGGGGCTGATGCCCGCCGCGGGGCGCGCGTGGGTGCTGACGCCGCACCCGCTGGAGATGTCGCGGCTGCTCGGGGTGGACACGAAGACCGTCAATGACGACCGGGTGGGCAGCGCGCGGCGCGCGGCGGGGCTGTTCAACGCGTGGGTGGTGTTGAAGGGGCCGGGCACGGTGCTGAGCGACGCGGGGTCGACCTGGGTGATGCCGTACATGACCCCGGCGCTGGCGGTGGGCGGGAGCGGTGACGTCCTGGCGGGCGCCATCGCGGCGCGCCTGGCCGAGCGCAACAGCGACGGGCCCATCATGGTGCGCACGCGGGTGGCGTCGGCTGTGCACGCGCACGGCCGGGCGGGCGAGCGGCTCGCGGCGCAGCGGGGGGCTTCGCGGGGCGCCCTTGCGACGGAGGTCGCCGACCTCCTCGCGGTGGTCCTCGAGCCCGATTGACAGAATGGCCGACGGGCGCGGCGGGCGCCCGCCGACGTGGCATCGGCAGGGGGGAGGGCCCCGGCGCGGCCGCGCGACGAAACGGCCAGAAAATGCCGTTCAAACCGCGTTGGCGCGAGAGTTGAACAAGCCCCCTGCATGAACCTCCAGAGCGGACGCAGGGCGCACTTCATGAACGAGACAGCGCCGTTGATCGACGGCCTCTACGCCTCGGCGCGGCGGCTCACCGGCGCGGGCGACACCGCCGACGACCTGGTGCAGGACACCATGCTGCTCGCGTGGCAGTCGTGGGAGCGCTTCACCGAGGGGACCAACCTCCGCGGGTGGCTGCACCGCATCCAGATCAACGTGTACATCACCGGCTACCGCCGGGCGCGGCGCGAGCGCCTGGCCCGCGACCGCGCGGGCGAGGCGGGGCTCGCGATGATGACCCTCACCGACGCGCAGGAGGCCGTGACCGCGCCAGACGGCGGCATCCAGCGCAGCGGCCTCGGGCCGATGCTGCGCGCGGCGCTCGACGGGCTTCCGACGGAGTTTCGCGAGGTGGTCGTGATGGCAGACCTCGGGGAGATGTCCTACCGCGACATCGCCGACTCGCTGGGCTGCCCGATGGGGACGGTGATGTCGCGGCTGCACCGGGCGCGGCGCTCGCTGGCGCGGTCGCTCACCGAGCCGACGGCGGTGGTGCCGGAGCGTCGGGCGGCGTGACGAGAGGGGTGGGGCAGCGGGGAGGGGACGGGAAGGGCGGGCTCAGGCGTCGCCGAGGTCGCGGGTGACGGCGGCGTCGGCCTCGCGGGCCACGCTGCGATCGACGCCGGCGCGGCTGTGCAGGCGCGCGCCGCGGAGGATCTCCTCGCAGAGCGACGGGAAATCGAGCCCGGCGCCCGCGGCGATCTTCGGGAGGAGCGAGGTGGCGGTGAGCCCGGGGAGGGTGTTCACCTCGAGGACGTACTCGTTCTCCCCTTCGGTCACGAGGAGGTTCACCCGCGTGGCGCCGGTGCAGCCCAGGGCGTGGTGGGCGCGCTCGGCGAGGCGCAGCACCCCCTGGTAGCGCGTGGGCGCGAGGCGCGCGGGGAAGAAGTACTCGCAGAGCCCGCGGGTGTACTTGGCCTCGTAGTCGTAGAAGGGGCGCTTGGGCACCACCTCGATGGCGCCGAGCACGCGGTCGCCGAGGATGGCGACGTGCACCTCGCGGGCGCGGATGTAGCGCTCGATGAGGACGCCGTCGTCGTGACGGAGCGCCTCGTCGACGGCGGCGCGGAGCTCGGTCGGGCCGGTGGCGCGGGAGACGCCGATGGACGATCCCTCGCGGCGCGGCTTGACCATCACGGGGAAGCCGAAGGAGCCGTGGCGGTCTTCGATCTGGGCGTCGGAGACCGGGCCGTTGAGGTCGTAGTACGGGGGCGTCGGGATGTTGTGGAGGCGGAAGAGTTCCTTCGCCTTGAGCTTGTCGAGGGCCAGCGCGGACGAGAGCACCCCGGAGCCGGTGTACGGGATGCCGAGCCACTCCAGCACCCCTTGGATGGCGCCGTCCTCGCCGAAGCGGCCGTGCAGCGCGAGGAAGGCCACGTCGATGTTGGCCGAGCGCAGCACCTGGTCGATGTCGCGCCCCACGACGATGGGCACCACGTCGTGGCCGCGCGTCCGCAGCGCCTGCACCACCGCCTCGCCCGACCGGATCGAGACCCCGCGCTCCGCGGAGATTCCACCGAACAACACGCCGACTCGCGCCATGGCACTACACCTCCTGAGGGATCGTCGTACTACGGGTCCAACGCCCCGCCGCCGTACAAGAGCAGCGCGCGGGCCAGGACCAGAATTCGGGCGCGGCATCGATGAACGCCGCTCCGAGACGGGCGCAGGCGTGGTGAACTCGACTCGCAATCGCGTCCACGCAGCCACCGACACGTCACCTGTGCCCCGCTAGCAACGGAGCCGTGTCGACGTCAAGAAGCGTGCAGGTCGGTCCCCCGCCGGCAGCGAGCACCGCCGTGGATCAGGTGCCGCTGCCGGAAACTCGACCGCGATTGCGGCTTGCGACACGCGCGCGCGCTGCTCTATCTTGCCGCGACGTCAGAGCCGAAGACGGCTCCCGCGTGGAGGCGGGACGCGCCCACAACGCTGCGGAGCCGATGATCCATCGGTCCTGACGACGACTTCCATCCCCCTCTGGACGGCGCATCGGAGAACGACACGCGATGAGCGTAGACAATGTTCGCAGGCTCCTCGGCTCACTCTTGGACGATCCGGAGAACGCCGGTGCGTGGGCGACGCTCGAAGAGCTCGCGGCGGGCGACGAGCTCGGGCAGGCGGGCGACGAGGGCCGCGAACTCCTCGCCGACACCCGCCGCCGCCTGCATGACCGCGGGGAGGCCGAGGCCGTCGCGGCGATGTTGTCCGTCGAGTCCGCGGTGGCGACCGACGCCTCGACGCGCGGCGCGCTCCTGCGCGAGCGGGCCCGCTACCTCGAGGAGGACCTGCTCGACGACAAGTCCGCGCTCGCCACGCTCGACTCCATCCTGACGAGCGGTGATGACCCCGAGGCCGCGGAGATGCGCGAGCGCCTCAACTCCAAGAAGGCGCGCTGGAAGGACATCACCGGCGCGTTCAAGAAGAACGCCGAGGAGGGCTCCACCGACCCCGCGATGGTGGCCTCGCACCTCGTGAGCGCCGCCGCCGTGGTGCTCCAGTACAAGCCCAAGGGTCGCGAGAAGGAGGCAGACGCGATCTTCGAGTCGGCGCTCTCCATCGACCCGGGCAACCTCCGCGCGGCCCAGCTCTACGAGCGCGTGCTCCGTCGCCGCGGCGGCCGGTGGGACGACCTGGTGGCGCTCCTCGAGCGCGCCGCCGAGGCCGTCGAGCCCCTCTCCGCGCGGGTCGACCTGCTCTTCCGCGCGGCCCGCACCCACGCCGCGCGGCGCAACGACATCGCCGCCGCCGAGCGCATCTACCGACGCATCCTTCAGATCGATCCGGGCAACGGCCCCGCCCGCCGCTTCGTCGTCGCCATCCTCACCGAGCGCGAGCGCTGGGACGACCTCGCGGACTTCTACGAGTCGCAGATCGGCGCGCGCGCTGAGGACGGCGCCGACGTCGGGCTGCTCGTACAGGCGGGGATGACCCACTGGCGCGTGCGCAACGACGCCGCGCGCGCGGAGCCCTTCTTCCGTCGGCTCCGCGACGTCGCGGGCGACCACCCGTCCGTCCGGTCGTTCTTCGAGGCGCACCCGACCGCGGAGCCCGAGCCTGTGACCGCCGCCGTCACCGAGCCCGTCGCCCCCGCGACCGAGCCGCCCCCGGCCCCCGCGGCGGAGACCCCCTCGGGCGAGCACGAGATGGTGCAGCTCAGCGCGAGCGCTGACGAGGAGATCGACGCGCCCGACGAGAGCGCCGATGCGCCCTCGGACACGATGACCCCGGAGCCCGCCACGCCGACCACCCCGCCTCCCGCCGCGGCCGCGCCGCCTCCCGCTGCGGCCGCGCCGCCGCCCGCGGTGACCTCGCCCTCGAGCCAGCCCGCCGCCAACCCGCGCCTTCTGCAAGCCATCGAGACGGCGCGCGCGTCGGAGGCCGCGGGGCAGCCCGACAAGGCGATCGAGGGCTGGAAGATGGCGCTGCGGCTCGACGCGCACAGCGTCGACGCCCGGCAATCGCTCACCCGCCTCTACGCTGCCACCGGGAGGTGGAACAACCTGGTCGAGCTGCTCCGGCAGGAGCTGGAGTCCCTCGGCGGGGTGCGCCCGGGCACCGACCTGACCACGCACCGCGAGCGCAAGGCGGAGATCCTGCGCGAGATGGTGGGCATCTACCGCGATCGGCTCTCGCTCGAGCCGATGGTGGTGCAGACGTACAACGCGGTCCTGCTCCTCGAGCCGGGCGACGGCCCCTCGCTGGTGGCGCTCGCCGAGAGCTACGAGCGCCTCGGTCGGTGGACCGACGTGATCAAGGTGCTTGATCAGCAGGTGGAGCACACCGCCGAGCCCGCCGAGAAGA
>CAIOSS010000095.1 GCA_903860995.1 uncultured delta proteobacterium
AGCCGCTCGAGGAGGTCGGGCGCCACGGCCGGGTCGATCGACCGCAGCGCCGCGAGCCGCGGCACCAGGGCGAGCACGCCGTCGCCCTCGCGGGCCGCGCGCACGGCGTCGTTGCACCACCCGAGGGCCGCGGCGAGGGTCGAGCCGGTCGACCCGGGGGTCACGAGCGCGAGGGCCTGGCGCGCGCGGTCCCAGCGGCGGGCGCGCATCGCTGCCATGGCTCGCGCGACCGGGCTCCAACCGCCGCGCTCGGGCAGGCGGGTCAGCGGGGCGGGCGCGTCGGAGGGCAGCAGCACCCCGAGGCGGGCGCGCTCCTCGTCGCGCTCGGGGTCGACACCCACCCGATCGCGGTCGAGCACGGCCGCCCGAAGCACCGCCCCCTCCACCCGCGCCGACGCGACGGGCAGCCACCCTGCGAGCCGCGCCGTGGCCGCAGCAGCCAGCGCCTCGCGCGCGACCGTCACCCGGGCGAGCTCCTCGCGCTCGGCCCAGCGCGCGGCGAGCTCGGCCAGCCAGGCCGTCGGGTCGAGCGCGTCTCCCGCGACCAGCGCCTCGGGGTCGACCCGCGCGAGGCCCGCGTCGATCATCGCGAGCACCCCGTCCACGGGCACGTGGACCCGCGCGCGCAGCCCCTCCGCGGTGCGCCCGCCGAGCACCCAGCGGGTGAGCGTCGCGCAGTCCTCCGGCCCCGCCTGCGCCAGGGGGCCCACCAGCCACCGCTGGGCCTGCGCGAGCGAGCCGGACGCGTCACGGATGGCCCTCACCCGCGCCACCGCGGCGAGGTGCTCGGGGCCGTACCAGGCCAGGGTCGCGGTGGCCTTCTCCGGCGGCGGGACGAGGCCGAGCTCGATGTAGTGGTGCACCTGATCGCGGGTCACGCCGAGCGCGCGCTCGAGCTCGCCGATCTTCACGTGCCGACGGCCGGGCCGACCCGACGCCATCGCTCAGGGCGCCCGGAGCACGCGCACGGCGCCGGGCAGCGCGGTGAAGGTCGCGGGCAGGGTGCCCGGGGGCTCGCCGTCGATGTCCAGGGGGACGTCCCCGCGGGTGCTCTCGATCTCGACCACGGCGCCGCGGGCCGAGACCACCTTCGGGGCCCCGAGGTGGGTGCCCTGGTAGATCTTCGGGAAGTTCTGGAGCACGTCGCCGAGTCCCATGTCGCCGAGGCCGATGACTTCGAAGCGCCCGTCCGATGGGTCGGCGTCCGGCGCGATGATCATCCCCCCGCCGAACGACCGGCCGTTGCAGACGGCGAAGGTCATCGCCTTGCCCTCGTAGATGACCTCACCGTCGACGCGCACCCGCATCGGGCGGTGGCGCCAGCCGGCGATGGCCCGACCGGTCGCCAGGAGGTAGCTCGCCTTGCCGGTGAGCCAGCGCGGGCCGGCGCTCACGAGCTCGTCGACCCGGCCCGAGATGCCGCAGCTCGCGATGTTGGTGAACAACATCTCTGCGCGCGCCCCGCGGCGGTCGCGGTACTCGAGGTGCCCGAGGTCGAAGGGCTGCGGCGTCGCGACGGTCAGCCAGCGCGCGAGCGCCGTCGGCCCGCCGGGGATGCCGAGGCCCCGCGACGCGAGGTCGCTGCCGGTGCCGGCAGGGATCACCGCGAAGGCCGTGTCGCCGGTGGGCATCACCGTTCCGTCGGCCCGGAGCAGCGCGTTCATCGCGTCGTGGAAGGTGCCGTCGCCGCCCATCACCCCGACCCGTGCGCAGCCCCGCTCGACCAGCGAGCGCACCGTGTCGGCGAGCTGCGCCCGGCCGCCCGTCCGGTGCACCGTCACGTCGAAGCCTTCGGCGCCGAGCGCGCGGGAGAACTCCCCGAGCACCCTGCCCGCGCGGCCGCCGCCCGCCGAAGGGTTGACCACCAGTTCCAACGCTCTTGCAGTCGCCACGGCGCGCGCCTCCTCTCAGCCCGGGTCGCCCGTCACGCCCAGCGACCGCGCGATCCACTCCGCGAGATCGTCAGCGCGAACCCCCGCCCGACGCAACCTCGATCGACTCGACGTGCAGGTGGTCACCACCCCGACGTCGTCCCCGGCCTCGCGCACCTCGCCCGCGAGCTCCGCCGCGATGGCCCGCGACGTCGCGGGGCGCGTGATCGGCAGCAGCCCGCCGCCGCCGCTGCAGCTCGCCTGCTCGCGGGAGTTCGGGAGCTCGACCGGCGCCCGCCCGAGGATGCGCTCCATCACCTGTCGAGGCGCGTCGTAGACCCCGAGGCCCCGGCCCAGTCGGCAGCTGTCGTGCACGGCGACCGCACCGTCGACGTCGAGGGTGCGCAGGCGGTCGAGGTGACGGGCCGCCGTCTCGGCGAGGTGCTCGACGCGGGCCCACCGCGCGGGGGCGAGGTCGAAGCGGGGATAGATCGTGCGCAGGGTCCAGGCGCAGCCCGCGTCTGCGACGACCAGCTCGGTCGCGCTGTCGCCGACGGCCGCCACGAAGCGCGCGGCCTGTTGGAAGAACCCCTCCCGGTCGCCCGCGTCCCAGAGCGGCGCACCGCAGCACTCGCCGCCCACCGCGTGGCTGGCGCATCCGGCGAGCTCGCTGGCGGCGCGCACGGTCCGGCGAGCGCCCGCGGGGTCATCCCGCACCGCCCGACACCCCGGGACCACCGCGACCGCGGCGCCCTGCCCGGC
>CAIOSS010000096.1 GCA_903860995.1 uncultured delta proteobacterium
ATGAATGGAGAGGGGCTACCGTCGCGCTGACAGCACGAACTCGCACGCAAACGATCGATCAGGAGCCCCTCTCCATTCATGGAGAGGGGCGGCGCGGCAGCGCGGGGTGAGGTCATCACGGGCACCCCGCGGCGCGCCACGCCTGGATGCGCGACCAGAACAGCTCCGTGAAGCGCTCGACCTCGTGCGCGGGGTACAGCGCCAGCACCTTCTGCCGCACGGCCTCCTTCGCTTCGGGCGTCGTGAAGAACTCCGCGGCGACCTCGTCCAGGTGCCCCAGGTGCGCCGCGCAGAACTCCTCGAAGCGCGCCGTCTCGAAGCGCGCGTCGGCGATGGCCGCGTAGCGGTCGAGCTTCTCTTCGTAGGAGAGGTCCATCGCGGCGACGGCGTAGAAGGGCTCCCAGTCGAGGGTGCGGGCCATCTTGCGCTTCGTCGCGGCGCAGAAGATCGACCAGCGGAGGTACGACTTCACCATCCACGGGAAGTGGAAGTGCAACGACGTCACCTGCGAGTCGGGGCACGGGTTGGCGAAGTCGATGGGGTGCCACACCCCGCCCTTGCGCAGCGACTCGCACGAGTTGAAATCCCACCCGAAGAACGCGTTGATGGTGAGCGTCACCTTGCGCAGGTGCTCGGCGTCCTCCGGGGAGAGGAACGCCGTCTCCATGGTGTATCGGTCGTGCAGGGGCGCGTCGGGGGCGTAGAGCACGTTGCGGGTCTGCGGCCCGAAGCCGACGGTGCGCACGAAGCGGTCGAAGCTCTCCACCGAGGCCTGCGCGTGCATCACCGAGGTGTCGCTGTCCTCGTAGGCCTTCCAGGCCTCCTGCGCGTTCTTCACCCGGGTCACGGCCCGCCAGCCGCCGCCGTCGTAGGGCTTCATGAACATCGGCCAGCCGACGGTGTCGCCCACCTTGCCGAGGTCGAAGAGCTTCGCGTATCGCTGTAGCGTGGGCTTCACGTCCGGCGACGGGGCGTAGCCCTTCGGCGGGATCATCCAGGTCTCGGGGATGGGCATCCCGAGCTTCATCATCGCGCAGTAGCTGGTGTGCTTCTCGTTGGCCTGGATGCTCCACGGGTTGTTGAACACGTAGAGGTCATCCATGAGGATGCCCTTCTTGATCCACTCGCGGCTGGTGTGGAACCAGTGCGTGAGCCGGTCGACGACGAGGTCGTACTTCACCGGCTGGCGCAGGTCGAAGGGCTCGATGGTCACCCGCTCGACCGCGAAGCGCACGGTGTCGCCCGCGTGGGGGATGCGCAGGTCGAGCCGCTTCATCATGTGCTCGAAGCAGAGCGGCCAGCAGATGTCCGCGCCCAGGGAAAGCCCGATGTGTCTTGTGACTTCGCCCACCGAACAACCTCACTCGTAGATGAACATGAGAGGCCCTGGCATCAGCCAGGACATGCCTTCGCGGAGGCGGTCACGCCAGTTCTCCCAGTTGTGACCGTCGCGCGCCTCGACGAAGCGCACCTCCATCCCCGTCGCGCTCAACAGCGGAACCATCGAGCGGTTCTCGTAGATGAGCGACTCGTACACGCCGCAGCTGACGAACACCCGCTCGCTCACCGCCCGCGGCTGCGCCCGGTACTGGTTGACGAACTCCACCACGCGGTCGAAGAGCGGCCCGCGGCGGTTGCGCTTGCCGATGTCGGTGAACGCGAAGGACCCCGACTGCACCAGCAGCCGGCCCCAGAAGCCCGGGAAGCGGTACGCGGTGGACATCGCGGCCACGGCGCCGAAGCTCGCCCCCATGATGCAGCGCGCCTGGGCCTGGTCGTAGAGGGGGAAGCGCTTCGCCAGGTCGGGCACGAGCTCTTCGGTGAGGTAGCGCGCGTGGCGCTCGTCGTTGGCGTACTCCTGCAAGCGATCGGGCGAGTCGGTGAACGCCACGATCATGTCGGGGATTTCAAGCCGGTGGATGAGGTTGTCGAGGACGGTCTTCATCCCGGCGTACTTCAGGTAGTCGCTGCCGTCGTGCACCACCAGCAGCGGGTACTGCCGCGAGCGGCGGAAGCGCGCGGGGAGGTAGAGCTGCCCGGTGCGCCGGCCGAGGGCGTTGCTGTCGAAGACGAAGGGCTCGAGCACGCCGGGGCGCGTCACCGGGTCGGGGTTGGTCCAGGTGGGGTCTTCGTAGCCTTCGCTCTGGAGCACCGAGTTGGCGCCGAAGGGGTCGCGCGCGCGGTTGGGGTTGAGCGGGTCTTCGATCCACCCGCTGTGCCCGCCGCGGTGGATCTCGTACTTGTACTCGACGCGGGAATTGTGCGGGATTTCGAGGGTGAGGTGCCAGAGGTCGGTGCCCGCCACGCGGACGAGGGCGTTGGAGGATTCCAGCCCGTAGATCCAGTGGCGCAGCTGCACGTTGTCGGCATGGCCGACCCACACGAAGGTGACCGAGGTGCCCTCGACGATGGGGAAGCTGCGACCCGCGAGGAAGGCCTGCACCCGCGCGGCGTCGACGCGCCCGTCGATGAGCTTGTGGATGGCGAGCCGCGCCGTCATGACCAGCTCACCCGCCGGGGGCGCACGCCGAAGGGGACGGCCCGGCCGCTGGGGCGCAGCTGCAAGACGTCGTGCGCGGAGGAGAACACCCCGTCGCGCCAGGTGATGCGCGAGCGCGCCGGGAGGGCGAGGCAGGTCGCGGGCTCGAAGCGGCGGACGAGTCGTTGCACGCGGTCTTTCCGGTCGAGGTGGAGGCGGCGCTCGGGCTCCGGGAGCACCACCACGCCGGGGATGAGCCCGATGCCGGCGTCGAGGATCTCGCTCGCGCCGGGGCCCTGCGGGGGCGAGTCGTGGAAGAGCACCACGCGGTCGCTGATGGCCATCGCCCCGGCCGACCAGGCGAAGACGGTGTGGTGCTGCACGAGCTCGGCGACGCCGAAGAGCACGAGGCGGTTGACCAGCGTGGCCACGTGGCCGCCCGCGATGGCGACGGCGTCGCAGCCGGCGAGCGCCTCCGCGAGCTCGCGGCGGTGGCGCACGATCGACGGGCGGTTGGCGAGGTCCCACCGCGCCTCGAACTCCGTGCGGATGCGCGCGCAGAGCCCGAGGTGCCACTGGTCAAGCTCGCGGATGCCGTCGAGCGACGCCTGCACCTGCTCGGCGAGGATCTCCGGCGGCGCCGCCCGGCCGCGGATCATCCGGTCGGCCTCGAGCTCGTGCTCCAGGCGGATGCGGTAGAAATCCTGGCGGTGGCGCAGCGAGGCCTGGCGCTCGCGGTGGGCGTCGCGCAGCGCGGGGTCTTCGCGGAAGAGCTCGTCGCCGCGGGCGTGCAGCCGGAGGTTGACGGTGCGGCCGCCGAGGTGGGCGGAGAGCTCCTCGTCCTCGTCCTCGCGCTCCTGCCAGCCCGCGGTGATGGTGGCGATGCGCCCCGTGACCCCGAGCTCGGAGACGGCGGCGCCGAGGGAGGGGTCGAAGCGCTGGGCACCGAGGAGGACGACGGCGGGACTCGGGGGTTTCGTCACAGCGGGAGGGCGGCACCCTAACAGAGCCTGCGCGGGGAAGTCAGCACCAACCTTGGTCTACCGCGGTACGGAGGCCCCGACGGCTCGCAGGGCCTCTTCGGCGGCGGCGAGCCGGGCCTCCAGGCGCGCCCGCTCGGCGGCGGCCTCGGCGGCGGCCTCGGCTCCCTTGCGCAGCGCAACCTCCTCGCGCGTCGGCCAGAGGTCGCGGCCGTCGCGGTCGTTGGCGATGCGCAGCGCGGCGCCCCCTTCGGTGACCACCAGCCAGGCGCCGAGCTCGCGAGAGAAGGCCGGGCCGTCGCCCCGGTATACCTGCCGCAGCCGCCCCTCGCGGATGCGGCGAAACACCTGGAGCACGCAGGGCCCCATCGCCGCGCGAGGCCCGAGCTTCTGCGGGTCGAACACCCAGAGCTCGCGGGCCCCGGCGGCGGTGTAGCGGGCGGGCTTGTCGAGGTAGTCCGTGGAGGCCGTGTCGAGGCTGACGAACTCGACCACCACGCGCGGCGCGGCGTGGCCGGGCACCCAGGTGCGCAGGCTTCGGGTGCCCTTCGGCGGCGCGGGCTCGACCAGCATCACGTCGGGGTCGGAGCCGATCTGCGGCCGCGCCTCGACCCAGCGGAGCGCCATGTTGCCGTAGACCTTCGCGTCGCGCTGCGTCGCCGCGATCCACGTGGCGAAGACGTCCTCGAGGAGCTTCGTGGCCTCGCGATGTTCAGCGGTCTCGGGCATGGTCACGCCGTCCACGACCACCCACCCGTCATCCGAGAACGGAACCTCGTAGACGACTTCCAACACACCGCGCGTGCGCTGAACCATGGCGGTCACCGTACCACCTTCTCCACGCCACGTGCCATCGCGGGAGCCTTGAATTCAAGCCATCTGCGAGGCGGCGGCGGGTGGCGGCGGGGGTGGCGGTCGGCGCTCCGAGGCCCTACCGGCGGGGCCCTGCCCAATGCCCCCCACGCTGCGCACCCCGGATGGTCCCCTCGTCGACGTCGCGTGGCTCGCGCGGCACCTGCACGACCCCGGCGTGCGCGTCATCGATCTGCGCTGGTACCTCGCCGGGAAGAAGGGCGCCGATGAGTACGCGCGCGGGCACATCCCGGGCGCCGTCTTCGTCGACCTGGAGACCGGGCTCACCGCGCCGGTGGGGCCCGGCCGGCACCCCATCCCGAGCCCCGCGCAGGTCGAGCGGGCGATGCGCCGCGCGGGCGTCACCCGCCGCTCGCGGGTGGTCGTGTACGACGACGCGGGCGGGAGCGTCGCCGCCCGCCTGTGGTGGCTGCTCACGGGCTACGGGCACCCCAACGCGCACGTCCTCGACGGGGGGCTCCCGGCGTGGGTGGCCGCGGGCGGCGGGCTCGACGCAGACGTGCCCGCGGTGCCCGAAGGGGACTTCGCCGTGCGCGAGCGCGACCTGCGGGTGGTCGACCGCCACGGGGTCGACAGCGCGCGGGAGGCGGGGCGGGCGCTGCTCCTCGACGCGCGGGCGCCGGAGCGCTTTCGCGGCGAGGTGGAGCCCGTCGACGCGCGGCCGGGGCACATCCCCGGGGCCCTCAACGCGCCGTGGGCCGACAACCTGGTCGACGGGCGCTTCGCCGCGCCGGAGGTGCTCCGCGCGCGTTACCGCGATCTCGGCGTGCGCGAGGAGGCGAAGGTGATCTGCTACTGCGGGTCGGGGGTGACGGCCTGCCACGACGTGCTGGCCCTGACGCTGGCAGGCTTCGAGGGGCTCGATGTGTGGCTCTACGAGGGCAGCTGGAGCGACTGGGCGCGCGACCCCGACCGCCCCTCGGCGGTAGGGGCCTAGGACGAGGTACTAGACCACCGGGCCGCTGATGGCCTTGATGCGCGCGGGCAGGAGCTTGAGCGCGGCGGGCAGGCCCGCGAGCTTGTTGGAGAAGCCCGCGGTGAGGAAGCGCAGCAGCCCCCGCGCGAGGGTCACCAGCGACTCGTCGTGGGGAAACCACCAGAACTCCGAGCCCTTGTTCCAGTCGAGGAGGATGAAGCGGGCTCTCACCATCTCGGCGAGCGCGCGGTGCGAGTTGGTCGTGCCGTGCCCGCTCGACCGCCGGCCGCTCCACGGCGCGTTGGTGATCACCGGCGTGAAGGACGTGTTGTTCACGGTGACGGTGCCCACGTCGAGCTTCTTCGCCACGCGCTCGCCGCGCGCGAGGTCGCGGGTCCACACGCTCGCCGAGAGCCCGTAGTCGCCCTCGTTGGCGCGCTGCACGGCCTCGGCTTCATCCTCCACGACGGTCAGGGTGAAGGCCGGACCGAAGGTCTCCTCGCGCACGATGGCGAGCCCGGCGCCCGGGTCCTTGAAGGCCGCGGGGGCGTACCAGTTGCCCGCGTCGCCCTGTCGGCCGCCCGGCGCCAGCGCCTCGGTGCGGGCGCCCTTCGCCTCGTCCACCTGCGCCGCCACGCGCTCCATCTGCCGCGCGTTGATGAGCGGCGGGACATCGAAATACTCCCCCGCCTCCGGACCCGACTTCACCCGCGCGAGCCGCGCCCGCACCCGCTTCTCGAACTCCGCCGCCGCGCCCTTCGTCACGTACACCCGCGACACCGCGGCGCAGTTCTGCCCCCCGTTGGCGAGGGCGCCCCACACCACGCCCGCGCTCGCGCGGTCGAGGTCGGCGTCGTCGAGCACGATCGCGGCGTTCTTGCCGCCGAGCTCCAGCGACACGGGGATGAGCCGCTCGGCGGTGCGCACGGCGATCTTGCGACCCGTGGCGGCGCTGCCGGTGAACGACACGCCATCGATGCGCGCGTCGATGACGGCCTCGCCCTGGGCGAAGTCGCCCTGCACCAGCGCGACGAGCCCGGGCGGCAGGTCGGGCGCGAAGATGTCATGGACGATCTGCGCCGTGAGGGGGGCGAACTCGCTCGGCTTCCAGAGCACGGCGTTGCCCGCGAGCAGCGCCGGGACGAGGGCGCGCAGCGGGATGGACGAGGGGTAGTTCCAGGGCGTGACGAGGGCGATGAGGCCGAGGGGCTCGAGGTCGACGAAGCCCTTCTTCTTGGGGAAATTGAGCGGGTCGAGGGCGACGCGCTCGCGGGCCAGGAAGCCCGGCGCGGCCTTGCACCAGTAGTCGAAGAGGTTGAGGCTCGGCAGCACCTCGCTGGTGAGCGCCTCGGCCTCGGACTTCCCTCCCTCCTTCATCAGCACCTGCGCCAGCTCGAGGCCGCGCGCGGCCCATCGGTGGCGGATGCTCTTCACCCGCTGCACGCGCTCGGCGACGGGGAGCGCCGCCCACGCGGCCTGCGCCTCGCGCGCCCGGTCGGCGAGCGCCGCGACCTCGGCGACGGGGGTCTTCGCCACCTCGGCGAGCACCGTGCCGTCGCGCGGCGAGCGCACGGTGATCACATCGGACTTCGGTTGATCAGCGGGCGACGAGGGCATCAGGGCCTCCGGGTGGAAGAGGGGGATGGAGGGAGCGGGCGCGCTTACTAGCATCGAAGCGGCGCCTGTCGCGGTGGGTGCGCGGCGGGGATAAGGGGGAGGCATGGGGCGGTGCGTCGTGGGAAAAGAACCGCAAGGGTCGCAAGGGTCGCAAGGGTCGCAAGGGTCGCAAGGGAGGGACGGGATGGGCAGTCAGGGGCTCCAACGGCTCACCTCGTGTCGGAGCCCAGACTCGCTCCCTTGCGCCCTTGCGGTTCTTCTCCCGCAACCCTGAACCGCCGGGGTCGGAAGGTGCGTGACGGACGGCGGGGCCGAAGGCTCAGCCCGCTCCTGCCTACCGCGCCCGCACCTTCACCGTGCGCCCGATCACATCCAGCATCCCGCGCAGCTCGTCGTAGTCCGGGTGCTTCATCCGGATCCACGC
>CAIOSS010000097.1 GCA_903860995.1 uncultured delta proteobacterium
GGCGGCCGTCCGCCGCCCCCGTCGGCGAGCGAGCGCCTGAGCGACGACCAGTCGCCGAGCAACTCTCCGACGCCGATGGCCGTGGTCATCCTCGACGACGACTACTCGCCGCCCTCCGGCGCCTACTACTTCCGGCAGGAGGTCTGGAGCCAGTTCAGCGGCACACGCCTCGCGCCCACCACGCGCACCGACGTCGACGGCGACGTGGTCGACGACCTGCCCACCATGGAGCTGCGCGTCCGCGACCCGGTGACCACCAACGGGCGCGCCCGGGTGCACGGCCTCATCGCCGTGCTCGCGCAGCACAACCACCCCTTCGCGCTGGAGTCGCCGATCCGGTACCTCCCCGCCGCCAACCCCAACCCGCAGCGCTTCCTGCGCGCGTGGCGCTTCGAGTCGCTCGCGCAGAGCGTCGACTACCGCCGGCTCACGGGGCGCGGAGCGGGCGACCCGCGGTGGTCCCCCGAGGTGCTCGCGTACTACACGCAGCCCCCGGCCGACCCGCGCTATCGCGAGCTCGCGCAGCGGGTGGTCAACCAGCGGCTGCCCCAGCGGCTGCGCAGCGACCCCTTCGCGCAGGCGCTCGCGATCAAGCTCTACCTCGACCACGAGCTCATCTACTCGACGCGCGCCCGGCACGCTGGCGTGCCCGACCCGACCTCGGACTTCCTCTTCGGCAACCGCACGGGGTACTGCGTGCACTTCGCGCACAGCGCGGTGTTCCTGTGGCGCTCGTTGGGCATCCCAGCGCGCATCAGCGCGGGCTATCACTCCGACGAGAGCAACCGCCGCGGCGGCTCGACCATCCTGCTGCGCGGCGGCGACGCCCACGCCTGGCCCGAGATCTACGTCACCGGCTACGGCTGGATCGTGCTCGACATCGCCGCGGAGCGAAACCTCGACCCGCCGGGGCAGGGCACCGACGAGGACCTCCAGCGCATCCTCGGCGAGATGGCCCGCCAGCAGCCGCCCGACCCCGAGCAGCCGCGCCCCCGCGACCGGGCCCCGCAGCACCACTACGGCCGTGACCTCGGCTACGGCCTCCTGGGCCTGCTCGGCGCCGCGCTGGCCGCCCTCTATCTGGTGAAGCTCTGGCGCCGGGCCCGGGTGCTGCTCTCGGCCTCGCGCTCGCTGCCGCGGGTGGGCTACCGCAAGGCGCTCGACGTGCTGGCCGAGGCGGGCCTCGTGCGCGAGTACGGCGAGCCCCGCGAGCGCTTCGCGGCGCGCGTGGAGAAGGTCGCCCCCACCTTCGCGAAGCTGACCGCGATGCACCTCTCGGCGCGGCTGGGCGACCCCTCGAAGAACACCCCCGACGCCGAGGCGCTCTCGCGGCGGCAGTGGCGCGACGGGCTCCGGGCGCTGCGGCGCGAGCTCGCCGCGGGCACGAAGCGCTGGCGCCGGGTGGTGGGCCTGCTCAACCCGGCGTCCTGGCTCGACGCGCGATGACCCAAGGAGACCGAACGAACGCCATGGACAGCGACTTCAACCAGAGCGAGCACGTCACCCACACGCCGGCCCCGGCGATCACCGACCTCAACGGGGCGTACAGCGTGGTGCAGCGGCTGCGCTCGCGGCTGCAGACGGCGGTGCGCGGCCGCGACGAGGTCATCGAGCTGCTGGTGATCGCCCTGCTCGCGGACGGCCACATGCTGCTCGAGGACTACCCGGGCTCTGGGAAGAC
>CAIOSS010000098.1 GCA_903860995.1 uncultured delta proteobacterium
CTCTCCATGAATGGAGAGGGGGAGGAGAAGGGGGAGAAGAAGAAAGAGGCGAAGGTCAGGGCGCTGGAAGAGGCAGAGGTGAAGCCGGAGTCGGCGCCGGTGGAGCCTCCTCCCGTCGTGGAGACGGTCACCTCCGCCCCCCCCTCTCCATTCATGGAGAGGGGGTTGGGGGGTGAGGTCGCGCCGCCGTCCATGGAGTCGGTCATCGCGCAGCTCGACGCGCTGCTCGACCAGGCGAAGGACCCGGCGGAGAACCGCCCCCTGCTCGACCGCCTCGCGTCGCGGCTGAGGTCGCTGGTGCAGCCCGAGCCCGAGCCCGAGCGGGCGCTCGCGGTGGATGCCTCAAGCGTGCCCGCGGTGAACGACGAGCCCTTCGACGCCGCGCGCGAGCTGCTCGGGAGCGACTACTACCTCCGTCGCTGGGGGCAGACGGCCATCCGAGATCGCTCCGAGGAGGTCGACGACTTCGGGCTCGACCCGGACTACGCCCGCCGCTGGCAGCCCGTGTGGGACCTGCTCTACGACCGCTGGTGGCGCGTCGAGGTCGAAGGGATCGAGAACATCCCCGCGACTGGGCGCGTGGCGCTGGTGGCCAACCACTCGGGCGCCATCCCCTTCGACGGGATCATGCTGGCGACGGCCCTGCGCAAGGAGCACCCCAACGCGCGCACCCTGCGCTGGCTGGCGGAGGACTTCGTCTTCCACTTCCCCTTCGCGGGCGCCTACCTCAACCGCCTCGGCGCCGTGCGGGCGTGCCAGGAGAACGCCGAGCGGCTGCTGCGCAAGGACGCCTGCCTCGCGCTCTTCCCCGAAGGGGTGAAGGGCATCGCCAAGCCCTATCGGGAGCGGTATCAGCTCCAGCGCTTCGGGCGGGGCGGGCACATCAAGCTGGCGATCCGCACCGGGACGCCCATCGTGCCGGTGACCATCGTCGGGGCCGAGGAGACGCACCCGATGTTGTTCCAGTCGGGGCGGCTGTCGAAGATGCTGGGGCTGCCCTTCGTGCCCATCACGCCGACCTTTCCCCTGCTCGGCCCGCTCGGGCTCGCGGGCCTTCCGGCGCGCTGGAAGATCGTCTTCGGCGCGCCCATCGCCATGGACGCCTACCGCCCCGAGCAGAGCGAAGACCACGTGCTGGTCAACCGCCTCAACGAGAAGCTCCGGGAGACCATCCAGTCGACGCTCGACCAGCTGCTGCGGGCCCGTCATTCCGTGTTCAAGGGCTGAACGTCAGACACCCTTGACTCGCGCGCCCCGCGGGGAGCCCAATGCGCCATTCCACGCGGCAATAGATGCTGCGCGTGGGTGGGAGAGAACGCATGCGCGGAACT
The DNA here is from genome assembly GCA_903860995.1 of uncultured delta proteobacterium. Taxonomy (GTDB): domain Bacteria; phylum Myxococcota_A; class Polyangia; order Polyangiales; genus SCUS01. The sequence continues at coordinate 1,332 of CAIOSS010000098.1, forward strand.
TGTGTCGTGGTCTTCTTGGGCTTCGTGTCGTCGGTCGGAGCGTGCAAGCGCGAGGCGGACCCGGCCCCCGCGCCGGCGCCGCAGGCTGCGCCGCAGCCGGTGCTCCAGCCGGCCGCGACCCCCATCACCTGGAGCGACACCGCCACGCGCTTCCGGGCGCAGCCCGGGGCGATGCTGACGCTGCTTTGCCCGCCCAACGGCGCGCCGGGCACGGTGTGGGGCTCGGACACCTACTCCGACGACTCCAGCATCTGCACCGCCGCGGCCCACTCCGGGCGCATCACCCGCGCGGGGGGCGGCGTCGTGCAGATCCAGATCACACCCGGGCAACCGTCGTATCAGGGCACCGTGCGCGCGGGCGAGACCACGCGGCACTTCGCCACCTTCCCGGGCAGCTTCGTCATCGTCGGCGGCCCGCAGCCGGGCCTGGTCGCGGTGCCCGTGCCGCGCATCAATGCCGCAGGGGTGAACATCGGCGGCGTGCAGATCAACGTCGGCGGCGGCGCCGCCGCGGCCGCGAGCCCGTGGAGCACGAGCGCCACCAGCCACCGCGGCCAGAACGGCCAGAGCTTCACCCACGAGTGCCCGCCCGGCGGCACCCTCGGCACCGTCTGGGGCACGGACGTCTACTCCGATGACTCGTCGATCTGCTCGGCCGCGGTGCACGCCGGGCGCGTCACCCTCGCCCAGGGCGGCAGCGTGACGGTCTTCGTGCACCCCGGCCGCGCGCGCTACGCGGGCAGCGAGCGCAACGGCGTCACCACGCGGCAGTTCGCCACCTTCCCGGGCAGCTTCGCGTTCACCCCCGCGGTCGCCCCCGCGGTCGCCGGGCCGCCGGGCGTCACGGCCGCCACCTGGACCACCAGCGCCACGCAGTTTCGCGCGATGCCCGGCAGCCGCCAGCAGGTGTGGTGCCCGCCGGGCGGATCGCCCGGAACGGTCTGGGGCCGCGGGCCCTTCACCGACGACTCCAGCATCTGCACCGCGGCGGTCTTCGCCGGGCGCATCACCCTCGAGGAGGGCGGCGTCGTGCGCCTCCGCCCGGGCCCCGGGCGCAGCGCGTACCGCGGCGCCACCCGCAACGGCGTGACCACCCGCGACTACGCGGTGTTTCCGGGCTCCTTCGACGTCTCTCGCTGAGCGCGCACCGCACCGCCCCGCACCGCACCGCCCCGCACCGCCCCCTCAGCGCTGGTGGCTCATGATCGGCCGACCCATGCGCGGACGGTGCGTGGGCGCGGGCATCGAGCCCATCCGCGGCGCGCCGATGCCTCCCTGCACCTCCATCTGCCCCAGGGCCTCGACCGGCGGCGGGGGGTTGGGCGCCGTGGTCAGCGGCGGCGCCTCGGGCAGCGCGACCGCCCCGCCCTGCACCATCGTGATCGGCAGCGGCGGCGCCCCGACGCCGCCCATCCGCGCGAAGGCCATGGCCGCAGCGCCTGCGGCCAGCGCGGTCACGGCGCCCGCGGCGGCCACGAGCTGCACCCGCTTGCGGCGCACGCCGACGGAGCAGTCGGCGGTGAGCACCGTGCCGTCGGCGCGCCGGTAGTAGCGCACGCAGAGCTCGCCCTCGCGCGAGCGCACCAGCGCCTCGGCGGCCTCGCGGGTCATCGCCGAGAGGTTGTAGACGTTCTTCTTGCAGCTGCCGCAGAAGCGCGACTGCTCGTCGCCGGTCATCTCGTCCCAGCGGGCGTGGCAGGGCGAGGCCACGCGGATGTCTTCGAGCACCGGCAGGCTGCGGGGCGCGCGGGCGTGCAGCTCGCGGCGCAGGCGCTCGATCTCGTCGCCCACCCGGGGCATGCGCTGCACCGAGTCCACGAGCCGGGCTCGATCGCGGACGATCTCCGCGCGCTCCTCCTCCAGCTGGGCGAGCTTGATCTGAAGGGCCTCGACGTCGTTGCGGTAGCTCATGCGGGGTTGAACGTCCGACCCCGGGGAAAGTGTTGGGCCCGCGGTGGAGATTCCTCCGCAGGGCCCC
>CAIOSS010000099.1 GCA_903860995.1 uncultured delta proteobacterium
CTCTCCATGAAGGGAGAGGGGGTCGGAGTGGGACGAGATCGCTTGAATTCTCGCTCATTGCTCCCCCTCTCCATTCATGGAGAGGGGGCTGGGGGGTGAGGTCGCTGAGCGCGTACCAGACGCGTTGGAGAACCGCTCTAACGCCTATGGGGGTGAGGTCTCGCGCAGGCGTGTACCCAACCCGTCAGGCCACCGCTCTGACGCCTATGACCCGGAGAGGGGCCTTTGGAGGGCTCAGTTGGGGGAGGCGTCGGCCCGCGCGGAGCTGATCGCCGCGAGGGTGAGCGCGACGCTCTGGGTGCTCAGCCCGTCGTCGGGCTTGCGGCCGGTGCGATGCACGTGCCTCGCGAGGTCGGCGAGCGCGAGGATGCCCGCGAGGCGACCCTCGGCGTCGACGATCGGCAGCCGGTGGATCTTCGCTTCGCGCATCAAGCGCTCGGCCGTGTGGATGTCATCACCCGGCTGGCACGCGTAGACCTTGTGCGCCATCGCGCTGCCCACGGTGACCTCGTCGAGGCGCCGTCCCTGCGTGTAGGTCGCCATGAAGCCGTCGCGGTCGGTGAGCATCCCGACGACGCGCCCCTCGTCGTCGACCACCGGCACGACGCCGCAGTCCTGCTCCCACATGATCTGCGCGGCCCGCGCGAGCGTGTCTTGCGCTCGACACGCCTGGACCTGCTTCGTCATCAGCTCTTCGATCTTCATCATCGACCTCCTGTGTCTGTGCTGTGCTGTGCTGTGCCGCCCGGTGAATCCGTCCGCTGGGGGAGCAGACCCCGTGCCGCGCGCGGGCCGGTGCTCACGGAAAGGGCGGCCCCTCCGGCACGGACGCCCCCGTGGGAATCCGCACCGTGAGCACGCCCCGGCGAAAGCGCGCGACCGCCCCCCCGGGGCGGACCTCGCACGGCAGCGGGATCGATTGCCGCAACGAGCCGCCGCGCCGCGCCGCGCCACCGGCCTCCAGTCCCTCGTAGGCGGGCACGTTGCGCTCGAATCCGATGCGCAGCGAGCGCGCTCCGCAGTCGACCTCGATCGAGTCGGGCACCGCCCACCCGAGGGTGACCTTGACCACGACCTCGCGGTCCCGCCCCTCGACGCGGAAATCCACCGCGTCCCCGGCGAGGTCATCGCGCCGCCATACGCCCGAGTCGCTTGACCCCAACGGCGCCCCCGGCGCGACCTCGTGCTGTAGCGCCATCGTCATCGTGCACCTGACGTCATTGCAGGATCTCCATGGGTCGACCTCCCCGCACCGTTTGCCCCACGCAACGGTCGCTCCCCGACGAGGCTGTCGCCCGACAAAGCATCCGATGTGCCTCGAAGCGCTCCCCGACGAGACGCGCGACCGGAGCCCCGCACGGCGACCCCACCGCGCAGGGCGTGCGCGCACGTTGCGTCGTCGTGCATCGGTCCGCGGGGGTTGAGCCGACGTCCACGATGCTCCGCGCTGGCACGTCGGCGTTGCAGGGAGACAGACTGAAGTCCCTGGAGGCTCCCGATGGCCCCGTCGACACCCTCGACCCCGTCCCACGACCCGCACTACGAGCTCCGCGACCTCTTCGGCGTGCCGGGCCTTCTGAGCCTCGCCCGGGTGCCGCTGACCGCGCTCTTCGCGCTCGTGGTGCACAACCCCTGGTGGGCCCTCGTGGTGCTCGCCCTCGCGGGGCTCACCGACGTGCTCGACGGGTGGTGGGCGAGGCACTTCCACCAGACCTCCGCCCTCGGCGCCGTCATCGATGGCGCCACGGACAAGATCTTCGTGCTCGGCGTGGTGATCACCCTCGCGGCCACGCAGCGCCTCACGGCCTGGCAGGCGGTGTTCCTCGGGGCGCGGGAGATCGGCGAGGCCCTCCTTGCCGCGACGGTGCTGCTCCGCCGGGACGCCCGGGCCCGTCACCACGAGCAGCGCGCCGACGTCTTCGGCAAGGCCACCACGGGGCTGCAGTTCGTCGCCGTGACCCTGGCGCTGTGGCGCTCCCCCGCGACCCCGTGGGTGGTCGTCGCCACCGGCGCCCTCGGGGCGATCACCGCGGCGCGCTACGTCCGGCGATCGCTGTGACGCGACTTTTCCGGTCACAGAATCCCCCTGCACCGGCTAGAAGCAGGAACAGGAGGTCTCCATCCATGACCAGGCTTCTCTCCCCTCGCACCGTGGCCCTTCTCGGCCTGCTCTCCCTCGCCACCGGCATCGGGGCGACGATCACGCTCACCCGCGCCCCGCAGGGCGCCAGCGACTGCTGCTACCCTGGCTCCCCCTGCTGCCGCCCCGGCGCCCCCTGCTGCATGAACCGCCACCGCGCGGGCTGATCCGACGGCCGCGTGCCTCCGCCCCGCGAAGCCTCGGAGGCCGAGCTCGACGTCCTCATGGCGCGCGTGAGCGACGGCGAGCGCGAGGCCTTCGCGCCCCCGTTCCGCGCGCTCCACCCGCGGGCCCGGGCCGGCGTCGGGATGCTCCTCGGCGCGGTGTCCATCGGGTCGGTGCGCTGCAGCGGGCTCTTCCTGGGCGAGGCCCTGGGGATGTTCGCGGGGCTGCTGGGCGGCGCCGTGGCCATCAGCGCCGGGGCGTGGCTCTGGACCCGCGCGCAGGGCGCCGCCGCGGGCGGCTGAGCGGCGGGACGGAGGGCGCACGGCCCCGCGGCGTGCGATGGTCCGCCCATGAAGACGAGTCCGCCGCGCGCGTTCACCGACCTCCCGCTGATCGACTCCCTGCACGCGTCGCTGCGCGAGCTGGGCTTCGTGACCCCGACGGAGATCCAGCGCCGGGCGCTGCCGGCCCTGCTCGCGGGGCGCTCCGTGGTGGGCGTCGCCGAGACGGGCGGCGGCAAGACGCTGGCGTACGTGCTGCCCGTGCTGCACGCGCTCAAGACCCTGGAGGGGGCCGGGCAGGCGGTGTCCGTCGACGCGAAGCCCCGGGCGGTGGTGGTGGTCCCCACGCGCGAGCTCGGCGAGCAGGTCACCCGGGTGTTCAAGCGCTTCACGCACGCCACGCGGCTGCGGGTGCGCTCGGTGCTCGGCGGCACGACGATGGAGGTCGCCCGGCGCAACATCCAAGGGGTCTTCGAGGTGCTGGTCGCCACGCCCGGGCGGCTGATCAAGCTGCTCGACCGCAACCTGGTCGACCTCGGCGACGTGCGGGTGCTGGTGTTCGACGAGGTCGACCAGATGCTCGACCCGGGCTTCCTGCCCGACGCCGAGCGCGTCGTGGGCGCCTGTCCCCCGGAGCGCCAGCTCGCGCTCTTCTCGGCCACGGTGCCGCCGGCGGTGCACGACCTCATCGGCCGGCTCTTCGTGGGCGCGGAGGTCATCCGGAGCGACGGCAGCCACCGGGTCGTGCCGAGCCTCACCACGGTAAACCGCACCGTCATCGGCGGAAAGAGACTCCCGATCCTGAAGGCGCTCATGGCCGACGCGGTGACCGGCGGCACGCTGATCTTCGCCAACACCCGCGGGCAGTGCGACCAGATCGCCGAAGACCTCCGGGCGATGGGCCGCACCTGCGTGGTCTACCGGGGCGAGATGGACAAGGTCGAGCGCCGCGCGAACCTCAAGGCCTTCCGCGACGGCACCGTCCCGCTGCTGATCTCCACCGACCTCGCGGCCCGGGGCCTGGACGTCGAGCACGTCGGCCGGGTGGTCAACTACCACCTTCCCGAGCAGCTCGACGCCTACCTCCACCGCGTCGGGCGCACGGCGCGCGCGGGGCGCCCAGGCGTGGTGATCAACCTGGTGACCGAGCGCGACCGGGCGCTGATGAGCGAGCTCGAGCGCGCCCAGTAGGCGCCCCGCAGCGCGCTGGGCTGACACCCATTGGCCGTCCGCATGGCCGCGTGGGGCGATGGCATCGCGCTCGTTGCGCTCACCGGGGTGCTCGACGGGCGTCGGTGCTGCTGGGTCCCGACGCGCTCGACGGCGGGACCTTCTGGTCGGCCATCGCGGCGAGCACCCGCGACGCGACCGCCGTCGCCGTGATGACCCTGGACTACGACCGGCTGCGCGCGACGACCTTCGCGCCGTAGCTCAGTGAACCGAGACGAGGTCGACGACGAAGATCAGCGTCTCGTTGGGGCCGATGGCGCCGCCAGCGCCCCGCGCGCCGTAGCCCAGGGCGGGCGGGATCACCAGCTCGCGGCGGCCGCCCACGCGCATGCCCGCCACGCCCTGGTCCCAGCCCTGGATGACCATCCGGTTGCCGAGGGTGAAGCGGAAGGTGCTCCCGCGGTTCCACGACGCGTCGAACTCGCGCCCGGTCGACCACGCGACGCCCACGTACTGCACCTCGACCTGCATGCCCGCGGCGGCCACGGCGCCGGTGCCGACGCGCAGGTCACGCGTACGCAGTGTGGTGGGTCGCGCGCCGCGCGGCACCGTGATCGTCGGGCGGGACGGCGCCGGGTCGGCCCCCACCGGGAGGCCGAGCGACAGGAGCGAGAGAAGACCGAAGACGAAGTGACGCTTGCGCATGGGTGTCACTACTTACCATCACTCCCCCCTCCCGGCGCGCCGCGGAGGGGGTCCTTCGACCCCGCGATGCGACGGGCGCGTTCAGCGCCGCGGAGCGCCTCGTGGTCGACCGCGCCGCGGGCGTGGTGACCGTCACCTCGATGCGCGACGGTCACGTCGTCGTCGAGCGTTGGCGCATCACGCAGAGCACGTCGCAGTACTGACTTCGATGAACCTGTCGGTGCGAAAGAGGGAGTCGAAGGCGGCGCGTGATCGAGCGCCGCCGAGGGCTTACGCTGCACCACATTCACCACGCGCGTCGGCAACGATCTCCCCCAGCTCCGATTTCTGCTCTGGAGCCGGATGACCGATGAGGTCTCCGAGCCGGAGGCCTTCGCGCTCTACGAGGCCAACCGGCAGTGGGTCGACCGGGCGACCATGACCGACCACGAGCGGCGCTTCTTCGATCGACTGGTCGCGACCTACGGGCGTGGAGTGTTCCTTGGTTGAGCGGGAGGAGAGCCGGCGGGTGATCGCGCTGCTCGACCGCATCGACGCGCCCCTCTTCCGCGCCGCCGAGTGCTGGTTCGGCAGCGGATCGGCGGTCTCGCTCCGATGCGAGGAGTTCCGCGTCTCGAGGGACGTCGACTTCCTGTGCGCCTCGCGCGACGGCTACCGCCTGCTCCGCGAGCGGGTGCACCGCGACGGAGCGCAGGGCCTCTTCCGCTCGCCCGTGACGCTCGCCCGCGAGGCGCGGGTCGATCGCTACGGCATCCGCATGGCGATCGACATCAACGGCCAGCCGCTGAAGTTCGAGATCGTCAGCGAGGGGCGGATCGACCTCGTCGGCGCCGACGACGCGGCGCTGCCCGTCGCGCGACTGACCGATGAAGACCTCGTGGCGGAGAACCTGCTCGCCAACGACGACCGGCTCTGGGACGACGGCGCGCTCGGCCGAGACGTCATGGACCTCCTGCTGCTGGAACACGCGCTCGGCGGGCTTCCGGCGGGAGCCTCTGACCTCCTGACACGGCTGTTGTCGCGAGCGCAATCGGGCCATGCGTCGAAGCTCGCGCAGACCTCACCCCCGCTGCCGCGCGCCCCTCTCCATGAATGGCGAGGGGCTCCTGGAAGGGCTGCGTTTCACGATGAGC
>CAIOSS010000100.1 GCA_903860995.1 uncultured delta proteobacterium
AGGCGCCCGCGCCGCCGCATGGGGCGCACCCCACGCAGGACGTCGCGCACCCGCCCCAGGCACCGCTGCCGCCGATCACCGTGTCGGGTCAGCCGGGGGTTCCGACGCAGTACTCCGCGCCTCCGCCGCCGGTCGATCGCACCGTCGCGCGCCCGCGGTGGTGGATGGCCGCCGTGCCCGCGCTGGTGATCCTCGGGGGGCTGGTGATCCTCGCGGCGTGGCAGGGCGTCTTCGACGAGGAGCCGCGCGGACGCCACGCCGAGCCCGGGCCGGGGTCCGTGTCTGCGCCGGTGCCCGTTCCCGCGCCGCCTGTGCCCCCTGCGGTGCCGCTGCCTGTCCAGGTGCCCGTGGTGGGCCTGCCCGACGTGCCGAGAGCGCGCTGGCCCGGCTGGAAGGATGACCGCGACGGCGGGTGAGCGCGCTGGCATCGACGCCCTCCGCGGCGCTACCGTCATCCCCATGAGACCGATCGCGTGGGCCTTCCTCGGCGCCTGCTTCCTCTCGGCCGCCCCGGCGCTCGCCGTCGGCTGGGGGACCTCCGCCGTCGACATCCCGCTCGGCGACGGCATCGTCGCGCGCCGCGAGCCCATGCTCGCCCCCAACCCCTGGAACGGCTTCCTCGCCCGCTCCGTCACGTGGCGCCTCGAGGGTCTCGCGCCCCCGCCCGAGGTCGCCACCTTCGCGATCCACATGTTCGCGCGCGGCCCCGACGGGCGCATCTTCGCGGCCGTCGATGGCGGCCTGCTCTACACCGACGACCGCGGCGCCCGCTGGACCCACGCCCGCTGGGACGGCGCCCAGTCCCCGCGCGCGCTCGCCTTCGACGCCGCCACCGGCTTCGGCGCCGCGGTCGGCACCAACGGCACCGTCTGGACCAGCTCGGACCGCGGCCAGACATGGCGCACCCGCCGCGACGTGGGCGACACGCTCGTCGACGTCACCGTGCTCGGCCACGTCGTCGCATGGACCAGCATCCGGGGTCTTGTGCAGGTCTCCGCGGACGGCGGCACCTCCGTTCGAACCGTGAGCGAGCGCGCCCGCGGCCCGATGCCCGTGATGGCCACCCACGAGGCCCTGATCTGGAGTCGGGTCGATGGCGCGCAGTGGTGGCGGGTCGACCGCGAGGGCGCCGTCGAACGCGCCGAGCGGTCGCCGTGGGGGGCCTGAGAGCCCTCCGCATCGCTTCGGCTGTCTCGCTCGTCGGCGTGCCTGCGCGCGCCCAGGAGCGCACCCCCACCAACGACGACCCGCCCGAGGCGACGGTGCGGGCGCGCGCGCGGGCCCGGGAGGTCCACCGCCGGGAGCTCAGCGCCGCGGAGATGCAGCGCATGCCCGGCACCCGCGGCGACGCGCTCCTCGCCGTGCAGAACCTCCCCGGCGTCGGGCGCCCCGCCTTCGGCCTCGGGGCCTTCATCCTCCGCGCGTCCGACCCCGAAGACTCCCTGGTCACCCTGGAGTCCCAGCCCTTCGGGCTCCCGTTCCACTTCTACGGCCTCGCGACCACCCTCGCGACGGACCTCATCGAGCGCATCGAGGTGCTCCCCGGCAACTTCTCCGCCCGCTGGGGCCGCGCCGCGGGCGGCGTCGTCAATGTCACCCTCCGCTCGCCCGCCCGCGACCGCGTGCACGTCACGGCGGACGTCGACCTCGTCGACGCGGGCGCCTACGCCTCGGTCCCCATCGGCCGCCGCAGCGCCATCGCCGTGGGGGTGCGCCGCAGCTACGTCGACGCGTGGCTCGGCCTCGCCAACCTCGGCGGATCGTTCTCCCGCCTGCCGCGGTACTGGGATTACCAGGCCGTGTATGACGCCGACCCCACCGCCGCGGACAACGTCCGGGTGATCGTGTCGGGCAGCGACGACGCGCTGGGCTTCTCCCTCGACGCCCCCGACGCCAACGACCCCAACCTCCGGGGCAGCTCCGGGAGCGCGGTGTCCTTCCACGGCGCGCAGGCCCGGTGGCGTCACCGCTGGGGCGCCGGCGCGCAGCACTCGCTCTCCCTCGCCGCCTCGACCCAGGACGCCGACGTCACCGCCGGCAGCACCATCCGCTACCTCACCAGCACCCGGCAGCTCTCGCTGCGCGACGAGCTCGAGCTCCGCCTCGGGCGTCGGGCGCGCCTCTTCGCGGGCATCGACGCCGTGCTCGGCGAGACCGACGCCACGCTCGCCGCGCCGCCGCTCAGCGCCAGCGGGATCACCGACCCGACGGGTGCCACCGGCCTCGCGCGCTACCAGGGCACGCGCGGCTTCTTCAACCCCGCGGCGCACGCCGAGGTGGAGCTCGACGACGACCGCCGCTGGCGCGCGCTGCTGGGCGTGCGCGTCGACCACTTCTCCCGCTCCGACCGCTTCACCGTCGACCCTCGCGTCTCCGGGCTCTTCCGGGCGCACCCGCGGATCGGCCTGCGCGGCGCCATCGGGTCGTACAGCACCCTGCCGCGCGGGTACGCGGTGATCCCCGGCTTCGGCAACCCCGACCTCGGGCCTGAGCGATGGTGGCACGGCGCCGCCGGGCTCCAGATCGACGTCATCCCCGGGGCGCTGGAGCTCACCGCGGACGTCTTCGCGAAATGGGGCGACGCGACCGCGGCCCCGTCGTCCCGCACGATCGTGCGCGACGGGCAGGAGGTGCCCGAGCGCTTCGCCAGCACCGGCTCGGCGCGTGTGCTCGGCGGCGAGTGGTGGCTGCGCCTGCGCCCCGGCCGGCTGCCGATCTACGGTTGGCTCTCGTACACCCACCAGCGCGCCGAGCGCCGCGACGCCGTGGGCCTCGCGTGGCACCCGTCGACCTGGGACCAGCCCCACCTGCTGTCGTTCATCCTGGGCGTGGCGCTCCCGCGGGGCTGGGAGGTGGGCGCGCGCGTGCGCTGGGCCTCCGGGCTGCCGGAGCCCGTGGTGACGGGCGCCCTCGTCGACAGCGACCACGACGTGGCGCTCACCTGGGTGGACTCGCAGCGCACGGGCCGACTGCCGGACACCTGGCAGCTCGACCTGCGGGCGGCGAAGCGCTTCCGGTGGGGCCCGCTTCGGATGCAGTTCATCGCGGAGGTGCTCAACGCGACCAGCCAGGCCAACGCCGAGTCGCGGCTCTACGCCTGGGACCGTCGCCGCAGTGCGTACATCACCGGGCTGCCGATCCTGCCGAGCGTGGGGCTGCGCGCGGAGTACTGAGCTCGCGACGAGGGCCCCGCGGGCGTGCTACTCGTCGCGGCCATGAGCGTGTTTTTTCGGACGACCGGGACCATGGGAGGCCCCGAGTTCTTCGTGCGGCCCTCGTCTCGCTCGCTGCGCGACCTGCGCATCCCGGTCATCGTGGCGGTCATCGAGCGGCCCGACGGCCTCGTGCTCATCGACACCGGCTGGAGCCGCCGCACCTGCGCCTTCCCCGACGACGACCCCGGCGTCGCGCAGCGCCTGCTCCTCGGGCTCTCGGTGAAGCCCGAAGACGCCCTCGCCTCGCAGCTCATCGCGCTCGGGTACGCCCCCGGCGACGTGCGCCACGTCGTCGCGACGCACCTCCACGCCGACCACGTGGGCGGCGTGGTCGACTTCGAGCGCGCGACGGTGCACGTCCACGACCGCGAGCTCGTCGCCTCCGCCCGCGGGCTGCGCGGCGGATACAGCTCCGCGATGCGCTCGCTCCCGCGCGTGGCGCCCTACACCCTCGACCCGACGCCCGCGCTCGGCTTCCCTTTCTCGAAGGACCTCTTCGGCGACGGCTCGGTGCTCCTGCTCGACGGCCGCGGGCACACCGCGGGCTCCGTGGTGGTCGCCGTGAAGCTACAAGAGGGCTGGACCCTGCACGCCGGCGACGCCGCCCAGTACGTCGGGGAGTACCGCGCCGATGACGCCGCGCCGTCGAGCCTCTACGCCCACGCCATGAGCTGGAACCTCGCCGAGCAGCGCCGCACCTACGGCCTGCTGCGCGGCGCCGAGGCGTCGCTCGACGCGCGCGTCGTGGTCTCGCACGACCCCGACCTGCTCGACACCCTGCCGACCACCAAGGATACGGCGTGGCCGTGTGCCTGGGACAAGCGCAAGGGCAACAAGGCCAGGCGCTGAGCGTCAGCCCGCCGGGGGCTGCTCGTCGAGGAAGGCGAGAAGCGCCGCGACGAGCGCGTCGGGCGCCGTCCAGTGGATCATGTGACCCGCGTCCGGGATGCCCACGAAGCGGGCTCCGGGGTAGCGCGCGGCGCGCTCGGCGAGCTCGGGGAAATACGCGAGGCTGCCGCCGTCGACCATCAAGACGGGGCAGGTGATGCGCGGGACGAAGGCCTCGAAGGCCTCTGCGTCGTAGCGCATCGGCGAAGTGGTCATGTGCAGCGGGTCGAAGCGGAACACCAGACCCCCGTCGTCGGTCGCGCGGGTGGCGCGCGCGGCCATGGTGCGGAGCGTGTCGAGCGGCACCGAGGGGTGCGAGACGCGCATCCGGGCGACGACCTCGTCGAGCGAGCGCATCGGGCGGGGGGCGCGGCCGCGCGCGCGCTTGAGCCCGTCGAGCCAGAGGGCCGTGCGGTCGGGGGTGACCTCGGCGGGCATCGCGGGAGGACCGACGCCCTCGATGAGCGCGAGCGAGGCGACGCGTGCCGGGCGGGCTCCGGCGTAGCGGGTGGCGACGGTTCCGCCCATGGAGTGGGCGACGAGGTGGACGCGATCGAGCGCGAGCGCGTCGAGCAGCGCGTCGAGGTCGGCGACGTAGTCCATCGCGTGGTAGTAGGCCCCCGGCGGGACCCGGTCGGTGTCGCCGTGGCCCCGGAAATCCGGGGCGATCACGCCGTAGCCCGCGGCGCCGAGCGCGGCGACGACCTCCTCGAAGGAGCGCGCGAGGTCGAGGTAACCGTGCAGCAGCACGACGGTGCCGCGCCCGCCGCCGGGGTGCTCGACGAGGTGGTGCTGGAGTCCGTTGGCGGCGACGCGCCGGTCGACGAGCGCCGTCACGCGCGGGGCCCCTGCCGGAAGCGGTCCGGCGAGAGGGCGTCGAGGTGCCGGTGGCGGCGCCCGTGCACCACGAGGTCGCGCACGATCTCCGCGGTGACGGGCGCGAAGAGCACACCGCTGCGGTGGTGGCCCGCCGCGACGAAGAGCCCGTCGGTGGCGAGCGCGCCGACGTACGGCATCCCGTCGGGCGTGCGCGGCCGAAAGCTCGACCAGGCCCGTCGGAGCGGGGCGGCTGCGAGCGCCGGTACGGCGTCCGCGGCGCGTTCGCGGAGCGTCTCGAGACCCGCGGCGGTGGTGCCCCGCTCGAAGCCGACCATCTCCAGGGTGCTGCCCACGCACACGCGCCCGTCGGCGCGCGGCACGAGGTAGCCGCCGCCCGTGTACAGCACCGGTCCGAAGGGCACCGGGTCGAGGGCGTACTCGATGAGCTGGCCGCGCGCCGGAGCGACGCCCTGGGACGCGTCGAGGACGCCCTCCACGAGGCGGCTCCAGGCGCCCGCGCAGAGCACGACGACGTCGGCGCCGCGGTGCCCGCGGGCGGTGCGCACGCCGGTGACACGACCTCCGTGCGACGTGACCGCCAGCGCCGCCTCGTCGTGGGCGAACGCGACCCCGGACCGCGCCGCGGCCGCGAGGGCGCTGGCCATGAGCACGGGCGGGTCGACGGTGGCGTCGTCGGCGAAGAGCACCCCGCCGGTGAAGCGCGGGTGCAGCCCCGGCGCGACGGCGCGCAGGGACGCGGCATCGAGCGCGTCGACCCTCAGGCCGCGCTCGACCTGCCACGCGTGCCTCGCCACGGCCGCGCCGTGATCGGACGCGGTCGTCGGGAGCAGCGCGCCGTTGGGGCGATACCCGCTGCCGGGCGCGCCGAGCTCCGCGTGCAGGGCGGCGTGGAGCGCGCGGCTCTCCAGGCCGAGGTCGAGGCCCGGCCCGGGTGTGGTCGCCTCGGACTGCGCCGCCAGGATACCCGCAGCTGCCGAGGAGGCCTCCGCCCCGGCCCGCCCGGCGTCGAGCACCTGGACCGTGCATCCCCCCTCCGAGAGCCGCAGCGCGAGGAGCGTACCGACCAGACCGCCACCGACCACCAGCACCGACACGCTCATCCCGGCGCTCCTCTGCGGCGCACGCTAGGGCAGCGCGGCGCGCATCGCAATCGTCCCATTGTCCCGGGACGCACGCCGTCGCATGAATCGCCCCCCAGGAGCCGGGCGCGACCCCGTTGACGTCCCCCATGCATCTCATCCCTCGAGGGCGCCGAAGGACCCTGAAACGGCGTCAGCGCTTCGAAAGGACCACATGAGCGAGAGCCAACACCGCCGCGCCGCACCCCGGGGCCTCCACGTCGAGGCCCAGACGCCGCTCCCTACCCGGCACGGAAGCTTCGAGGTCTACGTCTTCCGCTACGACGACGACCCCGAGAAGGAGCACGTCGCGATCGTCTCGGGCGCGCTGCGCGGCGCGAGCGATGTCCCGGTGCGCATCCACTCCGAGTGCCTTACCAGCGAGGTGCTGGGCTCGTTGAAGTGCGACTGCCGCGAGCAGCTGGAGTTCGCTCTGGGGTACATCGCGCACCAGGCGCCCGGCGTGGTGCTCTACCTCCGGCAGGAGGGCAGGGGCATCGGGCTGTCCAACAAGATCCGGGCGTACGCGCTGCAGGCGCAGGGGGTCGACACCGTCGACGCCAACCGCCAGCTGGGCCTGCCGGACGACGCGCGACGCTACGACTGCGCCGCGGCGATGCTTGAGCACCTCGGCGTGCGCTCGGTGCAACTGTTGACCAACAATCCCGACAAGGTGGCAGCGCTGCGCTCGCTCGGAGTGGTGGTGCGGGGCCGCGTGCCGGTGCTCATCGAGCCCAACGTCCACTCGCGGGGCTATCTACAAACCAAGGTTGTACGGATGAATCACAGCCTCCCGCAGGTCGCGGGGCAGTGGGGCGACGCGGAGTGAACGGTCACCAGCTGGCGTTGGGGGGCTGACCCTGCCAGCCATCACGGGGGATGGGCACCTGGGGCGTCGGCCCGGCGAACTGCGGCTCATGGGTGGTGAAGGTCGCCGCCTCGTTCGCGTGGAAGTCGTCGTGGCCGGCGCTGCCCCCCGCCATGCCGCCCACCCGCTCGGCAGCGTCGCCGCGCGAGAGCGCTGAGCCACCGCTGCCGCCCAGCGCCGCGCTTCCGCTGCGCACGGGCGCTGCGCTGGCGAGGTGGGTAGAGCGGGTGTTTGCGCATCCGGCCGAGAGGCACAACGACATCGCGATGAACCCGAGGGCGTAGCGGAGCTTCATGACTAATGATTGTCCTCGGGCGCCGAACCCTTGGCAAGCCCGTACTCCCGCACAAGTTGCGACAGCCTCGGGCGCTTCATCCCCAGGAGGGTCGCCGCCCGGGTGATGTTCCCGCCGGACTCCTCGAGGGCCTGCGCGATGCAGCCCCGCTCGATCTCCCGCCGCATGTCGAAGAGCGCGACGCCGCCGGCCCGGATGCGCCGGTACACCAGGTCGACCTCGTTGACCGACGAGGCGGGCGGCGGCGACGGGATGCTGGGGTGGCTCGGCCCCGCCGTGACTCGGGTCAGCTCGGGCAGGCCCTGCAGGTCTTCGGGGCTGAGGTCTTCGGTCTCGGCCAGCAGCGAGCTCGCCCGGAGCACGTTCTCCAGCTCGCGCACGTTGCCGGGCCAGCCGTGCTCGGTGAGCCGGCGCAACGCCGCCGTGGTCAGCCGGCGCGGGCGCGTGCCCGACTCCACCGCCGCCCGCTCCAGGAACCACGCCGCCAGCGCCGGCAGGTCGTCCCTTCGCTCGCGCAGGGGCGGCAGCTTGATGGTCAACGAGCTCAGCCGGAAGAAGAGGTCTTCGCGGAAGGTGCGCGCGGCCACCATCGCGTCGAGGTCGCGGTTGGTCGCGGTGAGCACCCGCACGTCGACCCGCAGGGTCTCGTTGCCGCCCACCCGCTCGAACGACCGCTCCTGCAGCACCCGCAGGAGGGCGGCCTGCGTGGCGGGCGAAACGTCGCCGATCTCGTCGAGGAAGATCGTCCCCCCGTCGGCGATCTCGAAGCGCCCGCGGCGCCGCCGGTCGGCCCCGGTGAAGGCCCCGCGCTCGTGCCCGAAGAGCTCGCTCAGCAGCACGCCCTCCGCGAGCGCCGCACAGTTCACCTTTACCAGCGGGCCGTCGCGCCGCCGCGACCCGCGGTGCAGGGCCTCGGCCACCCGCTCCTTGCCGGTGCCCGACTCGCCCTGGATGAGCACCGTCACGTCCTGCGGGGCCACCCGCTGGATGCGCCGCCGCAGCTCGCGCATCGCCGCGCTGTCGCCGACGAGGCCGGTGGGCTCCAGCGCCGTCGCCGCGATGCTCGGGCGAGGGCTCAGCCCCGCCGCGACGACCGGCGCCGCGTAGGTCTCCAGCCGCGCCTCGAGCTGCGCGATGCCCGTGCGCTCCAGCTGCGCCCCGAAGCCCACTCGCAGCGCGTCGGGCACCGCCCCGAGGATCGTCGCGCGCAGCGAGGCCGCCCGCTCGACGTGCCGCCGCGCCGTGAGCACGTCGCCCCGGTGCAGCAGCGCCGTCGCCAGCAGCACCTCCGCGCGAAACTGCAGCTCCCGGTCGGCCACCGCCTCGGCGCGCTCCAGGGCCCGCCGCGCCGCGGGCAGGCCGTCGTGCCCGCGGGCGCGCTCCCACTCCGCCTCGAAGGCCGCGCGCTCGGCCCGCGTCCTCGGCGACACCTCCTCGCCGTCGGGCACCTCGCTCAGCATCTGGCCCGCCCGCGCCACGTCGCCGTCGAGCAGCGCCGCCCGCATCAGCAGCAGCCGCGCCCCCGCCAGCCGCTCGGTGTCGCCCGCCGCCGCGACCCGCGGTGCAGGGCCTCGGCCACCCGCTCCTTGCCGGTGCCCGACTC
>CAIOSS010000101.1 GCA_903860995.1 uncultured delta proteobacterium
CATCACGCACTCGCAAGGGTGCGTCTCCATTGAAGCGGCAGACCGAGGCCGGGCTGGTCGGGGTCCTCGAACCACCATCACGCACTCGCAAGGGTGCGTCTCCATTGAAGCCGCTGGCGCGAGCGCATGACCGCCCTCGGCTGCGTCCATCACGCACTCGCAAGGGTGCGTCTCCATTGAAGCCGCGCCCCGCTGCCGTCGTCGGCGTCGGCGACCTCGCCCATCACGCACTCGCAAGGGTGCGTCTCCATTGAAGCACGTGCGAGGGGTGCGGGGACCGCGCTTCGTCGCTGGTCATCACGCACTCGCAAGGGTGCGTCTCCATTGAAGCATGTGCGCCGCCCACGCGTGCTCGTGCTCCGCCGTCATCACGCACTCGCAAGGGTGCGTCTCCATTGAAGCAGGAGCCCGTCGACCACCGCCAGCTCGCGCTCGGCCACATCACGCACTCGCAAGGGTGCGTCTCCATTGAAGCTGTCGCGAGGTGGCGGCGCGATACCGCTACGGGGCCATCACGCACTCGCAAGGGTGCGTCTCCATTGAAGCGACGGGGCAGAACTTCACGATCGCGTTTCAGACGGGCATCACGCACTCGCAAGGGTGCGTCTCCATTGAAGCGCGCGCGAGCGCGTCGCCATGACTCGCTAACTCACGCACATCACGCACTCGCAAGGGTGCGTCTCCATTGAAGCGCCGAAACAACGGCGCGGAACCTCGAGCCCGGGGAGCATCACGCACTCGCAAGGGTGCGTCTCCATTGAAGCTGAGCGACGCCAAGGGGCGTCTCACCGCGGCGTTGACATCACGCACTCGCAAGGGTGCGTCTCCATTGAAGCAGCACGCAGCTCTACCGGGTGCACCTCTCCGACGGCATCACGCACTCGCAAGGGTGCGTCTCCATTGAAGCGCGTCGAGGGCGCGGTCTCACGCCTTCGCGAGCATCGCCGCGACCTCGGCTTCGGTGAGCCCCACCACGTCGAAGGCTGACGGCGCTCCCGGCTTCGTCGCCCGCACCTTCACCACCGCCTTGCTCCCGCGCTTCTTCAGCAGCTTCGTGCCCCGCTCGGCCACGCTCTCGAACACGTCCCGGTCCGGTCAAGGAACTTCACCGGGTCCGATGAACCCTGTGCGCCCCCTTCGGTGCGCCCCTCGCCTGCTCCGCTTCCCCCGCCACCCCGGGGCCCCGATCTTCGCCCCCCTCCTTGCGCGATCGTCGGTCCGGGGTACACCGCTCCCCCTCCGCGTGGCATCCCACCCCCCGACCATGTCCGACGACGCACTCCGCCTCCGTGTCATCGACGCCATCGGCAGCATCCCCGAGGCCGAGTGGGACGCCCTCCTCGACGCCGACTGCACCCCCTTCCAGAAACACCGGTGGCTGCACGCCATGGAGCGCGAGGGCTGCGCCGTCGAGGCCACCGGCTGGCACCCGCGGCACCTCCCCCTCTGGCGCGGACCCACCCTCGTCGCCGCGGCGCCCGCGTACCTCCGCGAAGACAGCCAGGGGGAGTTCGTCTTCGACCACGGGTGGGCCAACGCCGCCCACCGCGCGGGCATCCGGTACTACCCCAAGCTGGTGCTCGCGGTGCCCTTCACCCCCGCCACCGGGCGTCGCGTGCTCGTCGCGCCCGGCGAAGACCGCGCGGCCCTCTCCCGGGCCCTCTTCGACGGCGCCCTCGCGCTCGCGCAGGCCGAGCGCCTCTCCTCCGTCCACGTGCTCTTCCCCACCGTCGCCGAGTCGCGCGTCGCCGAGTCCGCCGGGGCCATGACCCGCCTCGGGGTGCAGTACCAGTGGGACAACCCCGGCTACGCCGACTACGACGCCTTCCTCGCGCGCTTCGACAGCAAGCGCCGCCACCAGCTACGGCGCGAGGCCCGCGCGGCCGCCGAGCAGGGCATCACGCTCCGCACCCGCCGCGGCGCCGAGCTCTCCGAGGCCGATGCCCCAATGGCCTACCGGCTCTATCTGTCCACCGTGGACAAGTTCATGTGGGGGCGGCGCTACCTCAACGAGGCCTTCTTCCGGCGCGTGCTGCGGGAGTTCTCCGCGCACGTCGAGCTGGTCGAGGCCCGGCGCGGCGAGGAGGTCGTCGCCGGGGCCATCAACGTCGCCTCGCCCACGCACCTCTACGGCCGCTACTGGGGCTGCTTCGAGGAGCACCCCTTCCTGCACTTCAACGTCTGCTACTACCACTCCATCGGGGAGTGCATCGCCCGCGGGGTGCGGCGCTTCGAGGGCGGCGCCGGGGGCGAGCACAAGGTGTCCCGGGGCTTCGAGCCGGTGGTCACCCGCTCGTCGCACTGGGTGCTGCACCCGGGGCTCGACCGGGCGGTGCGGGAGTTCGTCGGACGGGAGAGCGCCGCGGTCGATGCGGCATTACCCTCCATGCGCGCGGCGACGGGCATGCGTCCCCTTACCGTGGCAGGTAAACGTCAGCAGACCGAAGGAGAGGACTGAGCACCGATGGCGCGGCGACCGAAAGAGGAGAACGACACCGGGGTGGTCACCGAGGAGCGCTCGAAGGAGAAGCTCCAGCGGCCGAAGATGTACAAGGTTCTCCTGCACAACGACCACTACACCACGCGCGAGTTCGTGGTGGCGGTGCTCATCGGGATCTTCAACAAGAGCGAGCCTGACGCCGTCGCGATCATGATGCACGTGCACCAGCGGGGCACGGGCGTGGCGGGCGTGTACCCCTTCGACGTGGCGCAGACGAAGGTCGACAAGGTGCTGCGCCTGGCGCGCGAGCACGAGTATCCATTGCTCCTGACCATGGAGCCGGAGGACGACTGAAGCATCATGGCGAACCCCCCTACAGTGACCAAAGAACTCCAGTCGTCGCTCCGGTCGGCGGTGGAGATGGCGGAGGAGGCGCGGCACGAGTACGTGACGCTCGAGCACGTGCTGCTGGCCTTCCTCCAGGATGACTGGGCCAAGCGGGCGCTCAAGGCCTGCGGCGCCAACCTCAAGCGCCTGGAGAAGAAGCTCCGGGCGTACCTGGCCGAGAACGTCGAGAAGGTCCCGAACGGGCAGGCGCTGGAGGTGCAGCAGACCCTCGGGGTCAACCGCGTGCTCCAGCGGGCGGCCATCCACGTGATGTCGTCCGAGCAGCAGACCATCGACGTGGCGAGCGTGCTCGTGGCGATGTTCCGCGAGCAGGAGTCGCACGCGGTCTTCCTCCTGGGCGAGGAGGGCGTCACGCGCCTCGACCTGCTCAACTATGTCTCGCACGGCGTCGGCAAGGACGGCTCGACCGAGCTCCCCGAGAAGGCCGGGCCCGCGAGGGCGCCGCGGCCGGGCAAGGGCGGAGCACCGACGGGCGGCGGCGACGACGAGGAGGACGGCGGCGCGCCGGGCCCCGACCCGCTGGGCCAGTTCTGCAGCAACCTCAACGAGCTTGCGGCGGAGGGGAAGATCGACCCGCTCATCGGCCGGGAGCTGGAGCTCGAGCGCACCGTCCGGGTGCTCTGCCGCCGCCGCAAGAACAACCCCCTCTTCGTGGGCGAGCCCGGCGTCGGCAAGACGGCCATCGCCGAGGGCCTCGCCAAGGCCATCCAGGAGGGCAACGTCCCGTCGGTGCTCGACGGCTCGATCGTCTACTCGCTCGACATGGGCGCCCTGCTCGCCGGCACCAAGTTTCGCGGGCAGTTCGAGGAGCGCCTCAAGGCCGTGCTCAACGCCCTGAAAGAGCAGCCCAAGGCGATTCTCTTCATCGACGAGATCCACACCATCGTCGGCGCCGGCGCCACCTCGGGCGGCTCGATGGACGCGTCGAACCTGCTCAAGCCCGCGCTGGCCAACGGCACGCTGCGGTGCATCGGGTCG
>CAIOSS010000102.1 GCA_903860995.1 uncultured delta proteobacterium
GGCGCCGGTGCTACGTCCGGCGCCGGTGCTACGTCCGGCGCCCTCTGCTCCGGCGCCTGCTGCGGTCCGCCTGTTCGTTCCGCCGCCGAGCGCAGTGCCCGCTCCGGAGCCAGCGCCCGCCGTCGTCGCTGCGCCTCCCGCGCTACCGTTCGCCCCGGCGGCCCCGCCCACCCCCCGCGCGCCCTCCCGGCGGCACCCCCACGGCCGCGCGAGCGACTTCACCACGCTCGGATACTGAAGCCCGTCTCTGGCGGCTCCCGCCGGGCCCCAGGGTTCTGGTAGCGTCATGGGATGGACGTTCGCATCGAGATGATCGACGAGGCTGATGGCGGGGTGATCGCGGACTCGGAGGTTCCACTCGAGAGCCTGCCCGAGCGCTTCGCGGGCAACGAGGCGACGCTCACCTTCGGCGACGCGGAGTACCTCGTGGTGCGCGCCGAGCCCGCGACGCGCGACACCATCGCGTCGCTCGGGTCGGCCCGGCTGACGCTTCGCAAGCTCGGCGCCTTCCAGCCCAAGGCGATCCTGTTCAGCCTGCCCTCGATCGAGAACGCGATGCCCCGCTCGGTGCCGGTGCCGGCGGGCGTCGAGGTGACGGTTCGCATCCCCGATGACGCCTGGCGCCAGATCGAGCTGGTGCACGCATCGGCGACCGAGGCGCTCGACGCCGAGCTCGTCGACGTGCAGCGGGTGCTCGCCGAGCGACGGCTGGGCCCGGGCTTCGTCGAGTGCCACCTGCGACACCGTCTCCCGGAGCCCCTGGCGGGCGCCCGGGTGACGCTGCCGGCGCTGTCCGCGGCGCTGGGCGTCGAGGCGCGACCCCTGGGCTTCCGCGGCGACCCGGGCATGGTGGAGGGCGGCTTCTCGTTCCCGTACTCCGACGCGGTGGTCTACGGGGTGGCGCGCGAGGGCGCGGTCGTCGCGCTCGGGGTGCACGGCATCCTGGAGGACATCATCGGCACGCTGCACCCCATCGCCCTCGAGCAGGGGCTGCTGGTGGTCGACTGGCGCAAGGCCGAGAGGCTCCGCGCGGTGGAAGAGGGCTTCGCGCGCTGACGCTCAGCGCGACAGCACGAGGTAGCTGCTGAGCACGACGTTGCCGTAGCCCGCCATCGAGGTGATGGCCCGGCCGTCGACGGTGACGCCGTAGCTCAGCTCGTTCTCGGCGCCCATGCGCAGCTCGGAGGTGAGGTCGACGACCACGGGGCGCACGTCGAGGCCCGGGCACCACCCGCCGCGACCGAAGTACCAGGTGCCGTGCTGGTTGGGCACGACGCCCTCGCCGACGCGCGCGGCGCAGCCGTCGGGCGAGCGTGCCTCGGGAAAGTCCACCACGTGCTCGTGGCCGTTGAAGGTGAAGCGGTGCCCGTGGTTGCAGAACTCCGCGCACTGGCTGGTCGCCGAGCCGTGGCCGGTGACGAGCACGTAGAGCTCCGCGCGGCGGGTGTCGGCGGGCACGGTGAAGCGCTGCGCCGGGTGCCGCGACGCCCAGGTCGCGTTGAGGGCTCCGCCCTGGAAGATCGGTCGCGTCTCGAAGGGTCGCAGCGCGCGGCTGCGGTTGCCGAAGCGCAGCGCGAGGCTGGCGACGTAGGGAGCAGGGCGCGGGTCGAACTGCCGCGAGGCGTACCAGCGGAGGCGCTGCCGCCCGCCGTCGCGCAGCAGCGGGAGCACGCCGGAGATGTCCGTCACCCAGCGGCCCTCGCGCCAGTAGGTGGTGATCCATCGGGCGAGCTCGACGTCGCAGCGCAGCGCGGGGCCGGCGTCCGGGGCGCCCGCGTCGGCCGAGGGCGGCAC
>CAIOSS010000103.1 GCA_903860995.1 uncultured delta proteobacterium
CGCCGCCCATCCTCTTGCGCAGCCGTCGCGCCTCGTAGATGTGCTCCCGGCTGCCGACGAGCACCGAACCTACGGGGGCGCCCAGGCCCTTCGACAGGCACACCGAGATCGTGTCGGCCTCTCCCGCCACTTCAGCAGGGGTCAGCCCCAAGGCAACCGACGCATTGAACAGCCGAGCGCCGTCCAGGTGCACGGCCAGACCGGCGGCGTGCGCGGTCGTGACGACGGCGCGGCAGACACCCAAATCGACGATCTTCCCGCCGGCCCGGTTGTGGGTGTTCTCGAGCACCAGCGCACTGGTCTTCGGGCACCAGTCGACCCTGGGACGCAGCGCCGCCCGGAGTTCGTCGGGCGTGACCTCGCCGCCGGTCCCCACCGGCACCAGTTGTACACCTGCGATGGCCGCAGCCGCTCCCGACTCGTACCAGAGGCAGTGGGCCCCGTCGGCCACCAGGACCTCCTCGCCGTGACGGGTGTGCAGCTGGAGGGCGATCTGGTTGCCCATCGTCCCCGACGGAACGAACAGGCCCGCCTCCCGGCCCAGCAGGGCCGCGACCCTGCGCTCCAGATCCGCAACGGTGGGGTCCTCTCCGAATACGTCGTCGCCGACGACGGCGGACGCCATGGCAGCGCGCATCCCTGCGGTGGGACGGGTCACTGTATCCGAGCGGAGGTCTATGGTCCGAGGAGGGATCATCGGGCCTGTCCTACAGAATGCCGACCGCCACGCCAATCACCGACATTCTCTCTTGCAACACCAACGGGCTGTGATAGAAGCGGCGCTCTGTTCGCCACCCTAGCTCAGGGGTAGAGCAACGGTTTCGTAAACCGTAGGTCGAGGGTTCAAATCCCTTGGGTGGCTCCAGTAGTTCACGACAGATTCGATAATCGTCTCCCGGGGGGGCAGACGAGCACGGATCGATGATGGCCATGCCCCTCGTGATCAACCCTGGTCTGCATGGGGTGCCTGCCAGACCCAGACCTGCGGCCGGCAGGCCTCGAAGGGGAATGTGCGATGCCCGAATCGGGCAAGGTGGGTGACCAATCGCGTCACCCACATGGGGTGGCGGACCCGAAGGGGTGCGGTCGGGGGGCCCCCAGTGCCATGGCCGGTTCGTCGGAGCTCTCGGGCGATTTGGCCTCAAGCGTGGCCGACGGGAGCGCGCCCTCAGGGGCTGGCATGCTGACTGCACTCGGCTCTCCCGTCCAATCCGAGGTTCTGGCGGTCGAGTGGTTCGAACTGACAGATCAATCAACGGACGGAGGGTACTTCGATGAAGCGTTCCATGAAGAAGGTTCTCGCTGGCTTCACCCTGGTTGAGCTCATGATCGTCGTGGTCATCCTCGGCATCCTCGCGGCGGTCGCGATTCCCGCCTTCACCCGCTACGTCAAGCGCTCGAAGACCAGCGAGGCCACTGGCAACATCTCGAAGATCTACCAGGGCGAAGTGAGCTACTTCAACCAGTCCTCGGAGCAGAGCATCGCCAGCTTCGCGGCGGCCCCTGCGACC
>CAIOSS010000104.1 GCA_903860995.1 uncultured delta proteobacterium
CGGCCACCTACAATCAACCCGACGCGCGACGCGCGGCGGCGCCGCATGGTCGGGCGACCGCCATGGGCGACGATTCAGCGATGCCCTGGCGACGGACGGGACCGTCGAACCGCTCACCGGTCGCCTACTCCGAATCCCAGAGGCGGAGGAAACGTCCCCCCCGGGGCTTTCCCTCGGGGCCCGAGCCGTGATAGTGACCGCGCCCCCGATGGACGTTCGCTGTTGAGCGTCCGGTCGGTCCTCGCTCCCGCGCCCAGCTCGCGGGGGCCAACGTGAAGGTCCAGGAGGACAACACATCTATGGCAACGGAAGTACGGAGCACGCGGGCCTCGGATTACGAGACCGTGTTCATCCTTCGCCCGGACATCGATGGCGAGGCGTCGGAGAAGGTCATCTCCCGCGCGATCTCGTCCCTCGAGAGCACCGGCGCGAAGCTCACCAAGATCGAGAGTTGGGGCAAGCGTCGCCTCGCCTACCCGATCGCGAAGCAGCGCAAGGGCGTCTACGTCTACATGCGCTACCTCGGCGTCGGCGGCACCGTGGCGGAGCTCGAGCGCAACCTGCGCATGCTCGACACCGTCATCCGTCACATGACGGTGGTGCTCGCCAAGGACGTCGACGTGACCACGGTCACCGTCGACCCCGAGGAGGTCAAGGTTCGCCGCATCGAGCTGTCCGCCAAGGACGACGAGCGCGACGAGAGCTACGAGGCCCAGCTCGGCCTGGCCGACGAGCCCCGCCGTGACCGCGGCGATCGCGGCGACCGCGGTGACCGCGGCGACCGCGGCGACCGCGGCGATCGCGGCGACCGTGAGCAGGCTGCCCCCGCGGCGGTCGAGGCACCCAAGGACTCCGATGACGGCGCCGGGGCACCCCCCGCGGCCGAGGCCTGAAAGGACAAAAGATCATGGCTCGCTTTTCAGGTGGTGGAATGGATCCGTTCGACGATCGCGGCGGCTACAGCGAGGGCGGCGCTGCCGAGATCGCGGCCGAGAACATCGCGGCCCGGCGCCGCGGTGGCCGCAAGCGCGTCTGCAAGTTCTGCGTCGAGAAGGTCGAGGGCATCGACTACAAGGACGCCGGCCTGCTGCGCTACTTCCTCAGCGACCGCGGCAAGGTGGTGCCCCGTCGCATCTCCGGGACGTGCGCGCTTCACCAGCGGATGCTCATCGGCGCGATCAAGCGCGGCCGCATGATCGCCCTGCTGCCGTTTACGACGTCGGGTAAGTGAGAGGTCTACCGTGAGCAAGACTGTTCATGTGATTCTGCAGCGCGACGTCGCCAAGCTCGGCAAGGGCGGCGAGGTCGTGAAGGTGGCTTCGGGCTACGCCCGCAACTACCTCCTCCCGGAGGGCTTCGCGCTCTCGGCGAGCGAGGGCAACGTGGCCCGCTTCGAGCACCAGAAGAAGGTCGCCGGAGAGAAGGCCGCGAAGACCCGCGCCGACGCGGCGACCCTGGCGACGAAGCTCGGCACGCTCGAGCTCACCATCGCCCGCACCGTGGGCGGCGAGGGCAAGCTCTACGGCTCGGTGACCCACAAGGACATCGAGGCGGCGCTCAAGGCGAAGGGCTACGACATCGACCGCAAGAAGCTGTCGGTGGACAACATCCGCTCGACCGGGTCCTACGCCGTCACCGCGAAGCTCGCCCCGGAGGTCACCGCGACCTTCAAGGTGAACGTCGTGGCCGACGCCAAGTCCGCGTCCTGATCGCCTCCGTCTCCCTCCCTCCCCCTCCCTCCTACCCGCGCTGATCCAGCGGCCATCGCCGCCACCCTCTGCCGCCACCCCGCCGCCATGGCGGCGGTGCCCGGAAGTGCTTGTTTCGTAGCGGTCCCGTGATGGCACGGTCGCTGCGATGGGTGCTAGCGTGAGAGCCATGGTGACGCGGGTTCAGCGCGGGGTGGACGTGGTGTTCGAGGCCCCGCGGTGGTCCGAGCGCTGGGTGCTCGAGGACGACGCCACCATGCCCGAGACGGACGCCCACCTGCTGACCACGAAGCTGCTGATGGACGTGCTCGTGGCGTGGATCGCGCGCACCGGCCGCGACGCCAAGGCGGGCAGCAACCTCGCGCTGCGGTGGGACCGCGCGCACCCGAAGGTGGGCGTCGATCCCGACGTGTACCTGGTGGAGCCTGCGCCGCCCGACGCGCAGCTCCGGAGCCTGCGCACGTGGGTGAAGGGCCACTACGCGCCGCGGGTCGCGGTGGAGGTGGTGAGCCGCCGCACGGCGAAGAAGGACTACGCCGAGGGCCCGGCGAAGTACGCCGCGAGCGGCACGCGCGAGCTGTGGATCTTCGACCCCGAGGGCCATGGCCGCGGCGCGACGGGCGAGTCGTGGGTGCTGCAGGTGTGGCGGCGCACGAAGGCGGGGGCGTTTCGCCGGGAGCACGCGGGCGACGGGCCGGCGTACTCCGACGAGCTCGGCGCGTGGCTCGTGGTCGCTGAGGGCGGCACGCGCCTGCGCATCGCCGACGACGAGGCGGGCGAGCGCCTGTGGCCCACCGAGGCCGAGGCCGAGCGTGCCGCGAAGGAGGCCGCCGAGGCCGAGATCGCCCGGCTGCGCGCGATGCTGGCAGCGCGATGAGGCCCCGGGCGACGAGACCCCCGCCCGGCGTCGCGGCGTGACCGCGTCGCGGTGGAGCTCGGTGACCCCGCTGAGCGGATCACCCTCGCTGCTTCCGCTCGCCCGCGCGCTGCTCGAGGCGCTGGGCCTCGGCGCCGCCGTCGTCCCGTCGCTCGGTGACTTCGTTCCGCGGCGGCAGTGGAGCAGCACGGAGGGCGACGCGCGGGTCTCGCTCGGGGTCGAAGTGTACGGGGTCGATCCCTACGCGGGCGGCGCGTCGAGCGCCGAGTGGATGCGCGTCGAGACCCCCGACCGCTCGCTGCGCGCGACCCTCTCGGAGATCGCCTGGGTGGGCCCCGAGCTCGACGTCGCCGCGGCGGGCGCGCCCGAGTGGCTCGACGCCGTCGCCGCGGTGGTCGCCGCGTACGTCGCGCAGTACGGGAAGTGACTGCGACGGCGGGGCCTCGGCCCGCGTCACGCCCCACCATCGACCACGGGCCGCCACTACGCCGCCAGTGGGGGACACCGCTTCTCCCTTTTGGAGGTGCCGCTGGTTGACGCTCCGCGCACGCATCGGGTCTCCTCCGTCGATGCACGCCACCGCCCCGCCGACCTTCTCCGTCCCGTCGCTGCTCTTCGGGCTCCGCGCGCCGGTGTCCCGGCGGAGCTACCTGCTCGCGGGCGCTGCGCTCTTCGCGCTGAAATACGCCGTCGACTCGGCCATCGTGTACGCCTTCGTGGGGCGCCTCTGGCCGCCGCTGGCGTACTTCATCCCGAGCCTGTCGGTGCGCGACCGGATGCTCGGGTCCAACGTGCCGACGGCGATGCACGCCACGCTGGCGCTCGCGGCGCTGCCCTTCCTCTGGGTGGGGCTCTCGATGAGCGTGCGGCGCGCGGCCAACGCGGGGCAGTCGCCGTGGTGGGGCGTCCTCTTCCTGGTGCCGGGTCTCAACTGGGTGCTGCTGGGCGTGCTCTCGCTGCTCCCGACGCGCGCCGACGCGCCGTGGGAGTCGGCGCCCGCCACGCCCTTCCGGCCGGTGCCCGCGGGCGAAGCCTCGACGTCGCTGGAGTCGGGTGTGCGCGACTCGGTGCTCGCGGTGCTGGGCGGCGTGGTGGTGGGGCTCGCGATGACGGCCCTCAGCGTGTACGGGCTGCGCACCTACGGCGGGGCGCTGTTCTTCGCGACGCCCTTCGCCATGGGGATCGTCACGACGATCCTCGGCAACCGGGGCCCGCTGCGCTCGCTGCAAAGCAGCATCGGGCTCGCGCTGCTCACGGTGGTGGCGACGGGCGCGGCGATCCTGCTGTTCGCGCTGGAGGGGGTGCTGTGCCTGCTGATGGCGATGCCCATCGCGGCCGCGGTGTGCGTGGTCGGGACGATGGTGGCCTGGGCGATCCTCCGGCAGTCGCGCTACAGCGCGGGGAGGCTCCAGGTGCTGGGGATCTTCCTCGTCGGCCTGCCGGGCCTCGCGGGGCTCGAAGCGAAGGTCGCCGACCCGATGCTGCGAGAGGCGGTGTCGGTGCGCGAGATCGACGCGCCGCCCTCGGTGGTGTGGCGCCACGTGGTGGGCTTCACGGAGCTTCCGCCGCCGCCCGAATGGTTCTTCCGGCTGGGCGTGGCGTACCCGATGCGGGCGCGCATCGAGGGCGAGGGGGTCGGGGCGGTGCGCAACTGCGAGTTCTCGACGGGGCCCTTCGTGGAGCCCATCACGCGCTGGGAGCCGGGGTCGCGGCTGTCCTTCGACGTGCGCTCGCAGCCGCCGTCGATGACCGAGCTGAGCCCCTACCGGCACGTCAACGCGCCGCACCTGGAAGGCTACATGGTGTCGCGGCGCGGGGAGTTCCGGCTGACGGCGCTGCCGGGCGGGCGCACGCGGCTGGAGGGCAGCACCTGGTACACGATGGCGATCTTCCCGGAGTCGTACTGGGTGGTGCCCGCGGAGATGCTGCTGCACGCCATCCACGACCGGGTGCTGGCCCACGTCGCGAGGCTCTCGGAGCACGACACGGCGCGGTGACGCCCTACCGCGCCTCGACCGGCGCCCGCCCGAAGCTCTCCCTCATCGACGCCATCGCGCCCACGGCCGCCGTCCACACCGCCACCGCCTGGTCGAGGGCGCGCTCGTCGAGCACCGCGGGCGTGTCGTTGGCCGTGTGGTGGTGGTCGAAATACGTCCGCATGTCCTGGCCCAGGTCGACCCGCGGCACGCCCGCCGGACCCAGCGGCCCCAGGTCGGCCCCGCCGTGCGCCGCCTCCGCGCCCTCGCGCACGCCCATCGGCGCCAGCGCCAGCGCCACCCGGTGAAAGGCCTCCCGACCCTCCGCTGCGCCCGCGTAGCGCACCGCGAGCACCCGCCCGTCGCCCGCGTCGGCCTCCAGCGCCACGGCGTGCCGCGCCAGCTCGTCGCGGTGCGCCTCGGCGTAGGCCCGCGCCCCCGCGCCGCCGTTCTCCTCGTTGGCGAACAGCACCACCCGCACCGTGCGCCGCGGCGTCCCGGCGGCCATCACCGCCCGCGCCGCGGTCAGCACGAGGGCGATGCCCGCGCCGTCGTCGAGGGCGCCGGTGCCGAGGTCCCACGAGTCGAGGTGCGCGCCGAGCAGCACCACCTCGCCCGCGAGCTCGCCGCCCGGCACCTCGCCCACCACGTTGGCGCTGTCGGCGTCGGGGAGCGTGCGGCAGCCCAGCGATAGCCGGAAGCGCACCGCCCCGGGGTGCTCCGCCAGGATGCGGTGGAGGATGTCGCCGTCGGCCGTGGAGAGCGCCGCCGCGGGGATGCGCGGCACCGCGTCGTCGTAGCGCATCGCGCCGGTGTGCGGCGCCCGCGTGCCGTCGGTGCCGATGGAGCGGAGGATCACCGCGACGGCGCCCTTGCGCGCGGCGGCCACCGCAGCCCGCACGCGGACGGGCACCGCCTCGCCGTAGCCCTGGCCGGTGCGGTGGCGCGCCATCACGCGGTGCAGGTACACGATGCGACCGCGCACCCGGGCTTCGGGGAGCGCGTCGAGGGCGTCGAGCGAGGCGGCCTCGACCACCTCGGCCTCGACGCCGTCGGGGGGCGTCCCGACGCTGCCGCCGAGGGCTGCGAGGGCCACCGGGTGGGGGAAGGGCGCGATGATGTCTCCGCGCTCGGCGCCGCGCTCCCAGCGGGGGACGCGCACCGGCTCGGCGCGCACGTTGGCGAGGCCCATCGCGCGCATGGTGCGCAGCGCCCAGGCCACGGCGCGGGCGTCGCCGGGCGATCCGGAGAGGCGCGGGCCGACCTCGTCGGAGAGCGAGCGCACGAGCTCGGCGGCCCCGGAGGGCGGGGCGACCCAGCGGGCGCGCGGGCCGCGCTGGGCGGTCGCGGGAGAGCGGGGAGCCGGCGTGGGTGGACGGTGCGCGCAGGCTGCGAGGGCGGCGACGAGGGCGAGGGCGAGGCGCATGGCGCCGGAGGGGATAACACCGACCCGCGGTTGGGTTCAGGGTGCCAGCGCGATGGGCGAGAGGGCGACGACGGTGGAGGCGTACCTGGAGGGCCTCGCGCGCTACCACGCGGCGCAGCGGGGCTGATCAGCGGGGGAGCACCCGCGGGGCGCACAGGCGTCGGCCTCGCCCTCCGAGGGGAGCACCCGCGGGGCACACAGGCGTCGGCCTCGCCCGTGGGGGAGCACCCACCCACGTCTGCGGCATCGAC
>CAIOSS010000105.1 GCA_903860995.1 uncultured delta proteobacterium
CCCCACGATGACGCGTCTCACGGTTCCGCCGTGGCAGGCCCACCAGCTTCCCTGCGGAACGACGACGCGCACCGAGATGCGGAGGCCCTCGGCGTCGGAGGCGGGCAGCGAGAGCGTCAGTTCGGTGCGGTAGCTACCGGCGCCGCAGCAGGGCGAGACAGAGGCCCACAGCGAAGCACTCGAGTGCGCGGCTGGGGTGTGCGGAAACACGATCTCTCTTGTGCGGATGAGCGTCCCTTGCGCGGTGCGGAGACCGGTGCCGCTGCTGGGGTCCACGAAGCCGAGGGAGAGCTCGGAGCCGGGCCAGCCCTGAGCCGGCTCGGCGAGCCTGGCCAGAAGATGAAGGTCTGCGTGGTGATTGCCAGTGACACCGATGGGCAGCGTGACGGCGCCATGCCGATCGGCGCGCACCTCGATCGAAGATGGCACACGGATGGCGACGTCGAGGGTTCCGGTGACCGGAATCTCTACGGGTGGCAGGCCGGGGGCGACGATGCGAATCGAAGTATCGATGGACTCGTGCAAGTCTGAGAGCGAGCATGCTGAATCGACCCGGACCCCGAGGCGGTACGACTGCCCGTCCGTAAGCGTCACGGAGCCGCCCTCGTCGGTCGCACTCATGGTGAAGTGAACACATGAGCGGGTCGCATCGCGGCGCGTGATCGAAAACACGCCGCGCGAAGCGGGGAAGTTTCCGGACAGCACAGTATCAGTGAACCGTGCTTCGCCCGGCACGAGGTCTCCTACCGTCCATCGTGCGAGCGAACTGCTGATGCGAGCCGACGTTGCCTGTAGAGTGAAGGGACGCCCGAGAAGAGTGAAAGGCACCCCAGATCCGAGGGTGACCGTAGCCCGCGGTCGGAACACGTGGTCACCAGATGCAAGTCGTGCGCGCTCGAGCGTGCCCGCGATGGTTTCGCCGACGCTGTTGACTGGGAGAAGTTGCTCTTGTGAACTGTCGGGCCCCCGATAGGAGACGGCGAGCTCTACTCTACCGCCGAAGCTTACGGTGTCCACAGAGCGGCCCTCGTCGTTCACAAGCCGCATGCGGAGACAGGCGGTGCCGCCCACCTCGACGGAAGGCACGACTGAGCCACCCGCGGCGCACGGCCCCCCGAGTACGCTCGTTTCGACCTGAAGATGATATTCAGGCATCGCAACGACTTTCCAACGCGACTCGGCATTTTCGACCACGACATCCACCGGGGACGACCCCGGACGGTAATCGAGAGCCGCGTAGCGGAACGCTCGGCCGCCTTCGTAACGATGAACGCCCGTGCGCGGCTCTCCTAGCGTGACCGGTGCGGTGCCTCGAAAACCGATGCGCAGTGGCTCTCCGGACCCTTCAGCGACAGCGAGGAGTCGGACACGCCGAGCTGCGCTGTGCGCTGCCAGAGTGGAGGAAGTCGGCGTAAGTTCGAATGCGTCGAATCCCTGCGCGAGCGAGATGGCCTGCGCGAAGGGGGTCAGGATGCCCGTGGCCTCCGCCGTCATCTCGAAGCTTGTGCCTCCGGTCTGGCTGGCGAGCGTGGCCAGCGCGGGCGTGTATTCGCGGCCGCGGAAGCGAAGGAGGTAGAAAAGGAATTCGCTGTCGAGACGGTGAGAGTCCACCCCATTGAGGAAGGAGTCCGGGGAAAGCGTGTCGGGTCGTCCCCCGATCTCACAGGCACCGTCCGTAAGGTAGATGAGCACCTGCTTGACGCCCGGACGCCGGGCTTCGTTAAGGCGCGTACGTACCGCGTCGAAGGCCCGGCTGCATGGGGTATCTCGGCCCGTGTAGCGAGCGAGTTGGGCGGTATTGGCCAGAGACGACTCAAGCGAACCCCGCACATCTCGGAGGGGACGGATCGCGGGAGGCGACTCACTATCGACGACGCTGTTGAGCCGAACGACGCTGACCTCGTCGCGGTCGTCGAGCAGTGCGAGCATCGAACGGGTCGCGAACACCGCCAACCGGTCGGGGTCAGCGCCGGGATCGCGACCGATTGGTCGCATGCTGCCCGAGTCGTCGATGAGGAGCACGTACTGCGCGGCACCGGTTAGACGCTCGCCAGGCTCCTGAGCGTTCGCCCGCGGGACTTCGAGAAGGAAGACCGTCAGAATCGTGAGAAAAATCAGTGATACAGCAAAGAAACCCATGCTAGGAGTGGGGCGTCGCGATCCGAAGTTCATGGGCCGGTTTTCCTCCTCAGAAATCTGCCTGCGACGGGACGCGGGAGTTGCGGATCCGAATCCCCCCGCTTGCTGATGCGCCACTCTACCCCCTCCACCTGCCACGATTTCCACTGAGAATCCTTACACACCGCTGCGACCTTGGGAAGGTCCTTTAGCGGC
This sequence comes from uncultured delta proteobacterium, assembly GCA_903860995.1. Classification (GTDB taxonomy): domain Bacteria; phylum Myxococcota_A; class Polyangia; order Polyangiales; genus SCUS01. Next base: position 2,335 of record CAIOSS010000105.1, read on the forward strand.
GCCCGTTCCGTGACCCCCCTCGCGGCGCTGACCTGACCCACCCGGCGGTCTCGCCCGCCGCGCCGTCGCGGCGGGATCGTGACCCACCCCCGGGTGTGGGCTGCTCGGCGGATGCAGCCCCGCGAGCACCCGCGTTGCGCCCAGTGTCGGAAGCGGTTCGTCCCTCACCCGGCGGCGGGCGCGAAGCAGCGCGTCTGCGGCCCGGCGTGTCGCGCCCTGCGTGACAACGCCCTCGCGCGCCAACGCCGCGCCCTCGACCTCGACGAGGCCCGCGAGGACGAGCGCCTGCGCCAACGGAAGCACCGCGCGACGGCCCGCACCCCCGTCGTAGCGCCCGCGCCGCCCCCGGACCCGCCGCCCGGTCACGCGCCAAACTCCGACGGCAACCCGTTGAAACTCCAACGGGAGATCCTCGAAATCTGGGACGAGGAGGCGACCCTGTCACGCGCCAGGCTCCAGCGACGATGCGCTCGGATTCTCGGGCAAACCAAGCCCGATTCTGGGACGGAGCCCCCGGTGTCACGAGCCAGGCTCGGCGCGAAAACGCCTTCCCAGGAAGGGTTTCCGGCGCGAATCGTGGGACATGCCGTCACGAGCCAGGCTCGTCACGAGGCAGGCCCGGGCGCAAACCCGCGCCGATGACCTGGCCGAGCCCCGCCCCCGACGAGCGCATGGTCGCCACCGCCTCCCTCGGCGAGACCCTCGCGGCGCTGCGCGTGCTCAGCGACGAGGCCGTGCGCCCGATGCGGCAGTCGCTCGAGCTCCACGGGCAGCTCACCGCGCTCGCGACCTACCGCGACGACGACGACACCCTCCAGGTCATCGACGGCTTCACCCGCCTGCGCGCCGCCTGCGCGCTCGGCTGGCGCGAGCTGCGGGTGCGCGTGCTCCCCATCGACGTCGTGGCCGCGACGGCCGCACTCGCGACGCTCAACCGCGGTCACGCGCTGACGGAGCTGGAGGAGGCGTGGCTGTGCCGCGCGCTCTACCGCCAGCACAAGCTCACGCAGCCCGAGATCGGTCGCCTGCTGGGGCACGACAAGAGCTGGGTGTGCCGCCGACTGACGCTCGCCGAGGGTCTCCACGAGCAGGTGCAGGCCGACGTGCGCCTGGGCCTCGTCGGCGCCCGCGTCGCGGCCGACCTCGGGCGGTTGTCACATGACAACCAGCCCATGGCGTCGGCCGTCGCGCAACGCCGCGGGCTGACGGTCGCGCAGGCCGCGCGGATGGTGCAGACGGTACTCGCGCTGCCTGACGCCAAGGCGCGCGGGCGCTGGCTTGCCGATGCCCTCGCGGAGCGTGCGCCGATCCTTCGCGCCGCTCCGGCGCCGCGGGCGAAGACCGAGGCCGACCTCTTCCTCGGAGACATCGAGTCGGTGACGCGCATCGCCTCGCGGTTGCAGGTGCGACTGCGCGACAAGCCGCTCGATGCTTTCGAGCCCGCGGTGACGGCGCTGCTCACCGAGGCGATGGGCGCCTCGGCGCCGGTGCTCACCCACCTCAGCGCATCGATCGCCCGGGCGCTCGCTGGAAGGGACCTGCGTGATGCCGACGTGGAGTAGCCGCGAGGAGCTCGTCCACCAAGTCGTACTGCTGACCCGCCAGGGCATGGGGGTGCGCTCGGTGGCGCGGTCGCTCGGAGTCGCTCGCAACACCGTGCGCAAGCTCCTCGCCGAGCACGCCGTCGCCCTCTCGCAACCGCACAGCGCGCTGCCCGAGAAGCCCACGCGCGTGCCGCGGGACACCAAGGTCACGCCGTGGGTCGAGCGCATCGGGGAGCTGCTGCGCAAGTACGAGGACATCACCGCGCAGCGGGTCTTCGAGACGATCACCGAGGAGGGCTACGCGGGCGGCTACACGGCCATCAAGGATCACGTCCGCGAGGTGCGCCCGCGCCCCGCCGTCACGCCGAGCCTGCCGACGCCCACGCACGGCCCGGGCGAGATGGCCGAGAGCGACTGGACCCCCTGCACCGTGCCGCTCACGGGCGGCGGTCGGCTCACGGTGCAGATCCACGGCTTCGTGCTCTGCCACAGCCGGCGCAAGGTCTTCCGCGTCCACGAGCGCTGCGACCTGCACGCGCTGATGGATGCCCACGTCGCCACCTTCGCACGCCTGGGCGGCGTGCCCGCGCACTGCAAGTACGACAACCAGAAGCCCGTCGTGCTCGGCTACGAGGGCTCCAAACCCCTCTACAACCTGCGCTTCCTGGCCTTCGCGACCTACTACGGCTTTCGGCCGATCGCGTGCCGGCCGATGCGTCCCAACGACAAGCCCAAGGTCGAGAGGAGCTTCTGGGAGTACGAGCGATCCTTCCTCAACGGGAGGGAGTTTCGCGACGCCGAGGACCTCCGCGCGCAGCTCGCCCGATGGCACGACAAGGTCTGCGACCCGCGCGTCCACAAGCGACTCAAGCGACCGGTGATCGAGCTCTTCGCCGAGGAGGCGCCGTACCTCCAACCGCTGCCGCGGCACCCCTACGACACCGCGCGTGTCGCGTATCGCCTGTGCTCGATCGACGGCTTCGTCGCGTGGGACGGCAACCGCTACGCGGTGCCCTACGAGGCGATTTACGACGTGCTGCCGGTGCGGGTGACCGAGCGCGAGCTCTTCGTCTACGCACCCGACCTCACGCTGCTCGCGCACCACGAGCTCGCGCCACGGAGCGCGGGCCGCGACGTCGCGCTGCCGTCGGTGCATCGCACGAGCACGCGCCGCGGCACGGACATCGACCACCTGCGCGCGATCTTCGAGGACCTCGGCGACGGGGCGCGAGATTTCTTCACCGGCCTCACGCGGCTGGGCACGCGGCAGTGCAGCTACCAGGCGCGACAGGTGCTGCTGTTGCGCGAGCGCTTCACGAGCGACGACCTCGCGCTCGCGCTCGGCCACGCGAAGACCTATGGCGCCTTCGAGCACCGCGCCGTGGCCCGCATCCTGGAGGCCCGCGCCACGCCGCGCACCCTCGCCGAGTACGTCACCGAGGGCGCCGTGGCGCGCGCCGAGGGCGCGCTCGGGCGAGCGGAGACGCGGGGCCGGGACCTCGACGAGTACGACCGACTCCCGGTCGTCGGCATCCGCCACAAGGAGCCCCCATGGGAAGACAACGAGACGCCCCCGACCCCGGAGAGATGCTCGAGCGACTGCGACGACACCTCGCGGTCCTCGGACTGACGCACACGAGCGAGCACCTCGAGGCATACCTCGACTGGGCCACGCGCGAGCGGCCGGCGCCGAGCGCGCTGCTCGACCGGGTCTTCGGCGAGCAGGCACAGGTGAAGCACGAGCGGCGCATCGAGCGGCGCATCGAGATGAGCGGGCTGCCCGAGCGCAAGACGCTCGAGGGCTTCGACTGGGCCTTTCAGCCGGGCCTCGACCGGAGCGTCGTGATGGAGCTCGGCCACCTCGCGTGGGTGGGCCGTCAGGAGGACCTGATCCTCACGGGCAAGAGCGGTACGGGGAAGAGCCACCTGCTGATGGCCTTCGGGCTGCGCGCCTGCCAGCAGGGGCTGTCGGTGCGCTACGCGCGCTGCGTCGATCTGCTCGACGACCTGTACGCGGGCCTCGCGGATGGCAGCTATCACACGCGGCTCAAGCGCTGGTGCGCGCCGGCGCTGCTCATCATCGACGACGTCGGCCTCGGGCAGGTCAAGAAGCGCGAGGACGAGCCGACCGCGGCGCACACGCTCTACAACCTGCTCGACCGGCGGCACACGCACGCGGCGACGGCCATCACGTCGAACATCAAACTCAGCTCCTGGGGCCGCTACCTCGGTGACCCGACGGTGGCGGCGGCGATCCTCGATCGGCTCTCGATGCGGGCGCTGCGGCTCGACATCGACGGGCCGAGCTACCGCCAGCACGTCGGACAGGACCGCGCCCGCAAGCACGGCGCGACCGCCCCCGCCGACGACACCACCGACCCGTAGCGGGTCGCCGAACCAACTCCAGACAGCGAATCAGCACGAGCGCGTGGGCGCGACGGGCCTCGGACGCAGCGGCGTCGGCGGCGAGGTCGCGGCGCGCTCGCGGCGCTCACGACATGACCCAAGGGTGGGTCACGATCCCGCCGCCGCCACGGGGCGCGCGCCGCTGCACGCAACCCGGGGTGGGTCACACCCGAGCGCCGCAAGTGGGTCACGCTTTGGGCGCCGCCAAAGGAAGGTCCTCACACGGGGCGCGAGGTCACTCCCTCCTCGTTCCCCCGCTTCTGTGGGGCGAATGTCCTTTGGGTGTCTCCGGTGGAGCCGTCTGCGATGGGTTGGTCGAATTTCTACCGGCAGAGATCTGCTTGTGCTGAGCCCTCCCATCGGGCCCCCGATCTTCTCGATCGCTCTGTGTTCCCTTACGCGTAGCCCCCTCTCCGGTTCTGGGATTCGGAGTAGGCGACCGGTGAGCGGTTCGACGGTCCCGTCCGTCGCCAGGGCATCGCTGAATCGTCGCCCATGGCGGTCGCCCGACCATGCGGCGCCGCCGCGCGTCGCGCGTCGGGTTGATTGTAGGTGGCCG
>CAIOSS010000106.1 GCA_903860995.1 uncultured delta proteobacterium
AGGACGGCCTTCGCCTCGGTCTCGGTCCAGTGGTGCCAGCGGCGGCGAGCGGTCTTCGGGCGTCGGGACATGGTGACCTCCGCCCGCAGGCGTAGGACGAGGCCGGGGGAGCCCGAAAGACGCCGCTCGCGGAGGGGTTACCGCGCACGCGCAAACCACAGCGCCGCGAGGGCGTCAGTAACGGGGTCGGCGGAACGGGTACCTGGCGGAGATACGTGGGTGGTTCGACGAGGCCGACGACACGGCGCTCTTTCGCCTCGCACGGGTACTGGGAGGCCTTCCGTGGCAGCCCACGAACCGCGATCGCCCGACCCAGCTACGCTTCGACACGCGGTAGGTCACAACGTCGGGCGAGATCTTCAGGGACTGGGGCTGACTCCACGAACGCGCGGCGCAACACCACGCGGGGGCACTGCGGGTTGCGGACGGAGTTGTGGCGCTCGGGGCCGGGCAATTCCCACCGGTGCCGCCACTGGCCCTCGGGGCGGTGCCGAAACCGAGGGGCCCCTCTGAAGCGGTGTTGCAACCGGGGCGGGATCCCCAACCGGAGCTGCTCTCATGGACCCGAGCGGGCCATTCCCAGACGCCGGAGCGGAGGATCCCGGCGAAGCCCCCTCGCGTTGCGAAGAGGGCTCAATGACAGGCGGCGCTGACGATCCTGCCGAAGGAGGCCCCGAAACCGAATGCGGCAGATATTCGAACCCGGCGGCGCGCGCGAGCGACACCACCCTGGCGACAGCCGAATCGGGTCGCGGATGCCCGTCATGGGGACGCACCTCAGCAAGGATTGTAGCGAAAGTCGATGCAACTTCGCAGTTCGCGCTGACGCATACCATCGCCACCCCGAGGCCGGTCTCGTCGCGAATGCCGTCGCCGAGATAGCCCAGGAAGAGCGTCGTCGGAGTGCCGGGCGCAAGGCCACTCGACACGTCGCCGACACGCATCCCAGCCACCTGGGTGACCGCTGCGACAGGAGCGGGGAGGTGAATTCCGAATCGACGGAGCATGTCACTGCTGAATCGGGAGGACAGTTCGCGCATGTCGGATGGCGCGTGGGAGCCCTCGGCGCGAGACAATCGAATCCGAGTATGGTGTCGATTCTCCCCGATCCAACGCCAGCCTGTCCAGGTCTCGGGAACGCTGCGATGGGCGATGCCTCCTCCGAGGGTCGGAGTTAGCAGTGAGAGGGTTGGACTCAGCCTCGCGCCCTGCGAGCCGCCGTCGGGTGTGCCGTCGCCCACCGGGGACTGCACAGCGCGGCCTGCGAGATGTGCGCTGGCCCAATGCGGAACCACATATCTCGTGAGAAGCCGGTCAGCAACCCGCGAGAGGCTCGTGATGGACGCAAGCGTGGGGTCGACGGTTGCAAGGAAATGCAACTGTGCAAGCGTCCGGCTTGACGCATCGATCGGCGATCGGATGGGTTGTGCGATCAACCAGGCATCAACGGCCCCAGAGCCATCGGAAGCGAGTACGGAGCACTGGCCCTGCGCTGCGAGCGTAGCTGCATCATGCCCCACGTGAAGCGCACCGCTGCCAGCTGACGCGACACCCTCAAGATCCCCGGCGCCACCCACAGAAACCAGATCGACGCGCACGCCACGCGACGCGAGCGCCCCCGCCGCGCGGGACGCGTTCCGCGTGTCTGTCGATGCACTCGTCAGGACGAGCACCCGCCGCTGAATGCCGGGGCGAGTGCCGAACAGATCGGCCGCCGCGTTCAGCCCAGCCGCGAGGCTGGAGCCCGCCGCCGCCGTGAGTCCGCCGACAAAGGCGAGTGCTGTATCTGTCCGGGCATTCGAGTTGAGTGGGAGAAGGCCGTCGGCACCCTCCGCGAACGAGATGAAACCCACATGGCTTCCTGCCGGCAAACCACGGACCAAAGTCGCCGCCGCTGACTTCACGGCCGCGAGGGCCGCTCGACCCATGCCCTCGGAGTGTTCAATCACGAAGACCACCTCAAGGCCCTGCGTGGCGGCGGTGGAAGCGTGAACCGCCACGAAGAAGTCTGAGTCCGCGGCCCAGCGCCAACCACCTTCGCAGGGAAACGGGGCCACGAACCCACCGCCAAGCGACACTGGGATCGCGCCGCGCGACACGCGCCGCGCACCGGTCGGCGTCGCATCGCCGTCCAACTCGACCTCCGGCAACTCGGCTCCCCGCAGTGTCGGGAAGGGCGCCCTGGCGACAAAGGACGGAAAGTCCGCTCGGCGGACATCTCGCCCACAAGCCGCGGGTAGCAGCGCAACCGCGAGGATCACGGCCCTTGCGAATCCACTCATGACTTCAGCCTAGTCGATTGGAGTGCGAGCTTCCATCGGCCACTAGGTATCGTAATGTCGGAGCCGCCGTCTCTTTCCAGGGACGGCCACCCACGGTGGTCGAAGATGAGCGTGGTATTCTCGATGAGCGCACGCTGCAACTCCGCCTGGAGCAGCGTGCGCCCCCATGTGTCGGCGGTGCCAGTCGCAAGTGTGAGAACCACCGCCTGCACACGATCGCGCGCCTTGCCGACATAGGGCCGCAGCGCGTCGTTGTGAACGAAGCGCTGCACCAGATCAAAGGCACGCTCACGCTCATCGGCCTCCGTGTCTTCGTCGCGTCGAGAGCGCGTCAATAGATCGCGCAATACCAGGCTCACTGCCTCAAGCGAAGGCCTCGCTAGTTCGATGGCCTCCACTGCCTGCCTCGCGCGCTCTAACACGCGAGGAGGTACCCCGGTGGCCGGATCCAACGAAGGCATCACGATGCGCAACGGTGGGCGGACACTCGCGAGCCACTCTTCCGCACAGGCGATATCGAGCACGTACTCACGCCGCCGGGTTCGGTCATTCCCGAACGTCCAGCGATGGCGCCGCCACACGAGCGCCGATTGCGGAACGCTCTCCGGCACGGCGACGCCGAGGTCCTCCCGGCGCGGCGCTCGTGGCGTCCGATCCAGCGCAGGAGCGCGAGGCGGCACCGGGTTCGGCTTCCTCGGTGAAGTCGCGTCACCCCCGCTGTCCATTTTTGCGATGAATACCTCCACCGCCTCCTCACTGGTTTTGTATTCAATGAAGCGGGTTCCGGGCTCCCACGTACCGTCTTCGCGAAGCACGGTTTGCTCACCTCTCCGATAAGTGTCTACCCCACCCAGGATGCGCGACTGCGCCTCGTCAACGCAAAGCCAGCGACTCCCATCCGGATCGGTCGTGACCTCGACGGTCGGGTCGACCCATTCGAAGTACGTCATGGTCTGGGCGTCGCGCTCGAACCCTTTGCCCGGCCCCCATGGCTGCTTCCAGCCTTCAGTCACCGTTGCCTGGAAGTTCGGATGCTGGTTTGGGGCCAATCCGATCTTGCGTGCCCGGCGGGCACTGAGTCCGAGGATCTCTTCGATCAACTTCTCGGCTGACCGATCGCCGATCGCAATCTGGCAGAGCGCGTGTCCCGGAATCAATACCGCGCGTGTCCGAGCCCCGAGGTGATGAGCGAACGACGCGAAGAGCAGCGCCATGTCTTCACAGTCGCCCTTACTGTTCTTCAAAACCTCGGGGACGGTCGCAACGTGCTCCTCTTTGCCATACACAACGTTGTCCCGCTCGTAAGCGATCGTCGCGTGCATCCACTCGAAGATCGCGTCGAGGTCCTTTGCCTCCCAACTTTCGGCTTTCGTCGGCAGTTTCCTCCCGAGCACCGTCTCCCACAACTCCCTGACGGCCTCGGGATCGAACACTCCGTGTTTCTTGTAAGCATCTCCTGCGGCATCTACCACAAGCGTCAAACGCGGCCGTGGCTCAACGGTCGTCGGGAAGGTCTCCTGCACTGCCGGTGCGAAACGCGCGGCCAACCATGACTCTACCCGCGGTGCGACGCGTCCCCAGAACTCCCGGGCCGTCGCCTCGCCGACCTGCTCGAGTTGCCAGATGTCGTCGTCATCTTCGGGTGCCGACTCATCAAAAAGGAGCCACCAGCGCCACCGCGTATCCTCTTCGGCGCACTCGGCCTCGGAATTCCTCAAGAAGGCCCATGCGCCAAGCAACAAAGGACCGATGCCATCGCGCGCTATCGCACGCGTAGCTCCATTGCCCCCATCCTGTGCGTCCAGAAAGACGATTGCATCCTCAATGCCCACCTGCGTCGCGCGGCGGTCGTACGGTGCATCGGCCTTCACCCGGCGCACACCCGACGGGTCACTCGAGGGATCAAGTTCGCCTGCGGGGTCGAGCTGGAGAACCACCTCGACAGCGCGATCGCCACCACGATAAGCCGAACGTAACAAAACCCTCAACACCGCTGCCAGCAGGCGCATACCATCGCGGTCAAGCCGACCACCTTCGCCGAGCCCTGCGTCCGGTTCAGGATACAGGAAGAGCCCGGCAGACTGGAAAGTCCCACGGAGTCGATCCGGACTGGCATTCTCGAAAACCATCC
>CAIOSS010000107.1 GCA_903860995.1 uncultured delta proteobacterium
CTTCGTGCTCGATCGCGGAGGCAAGCTATTCAAGCAGACTGCGCCGATCATCAAACTGCCTGCGACAGCAACCGAAGACGATCACCTCGCGCTGCTCGCGTGGCTCAACACCAGTGTGGCTTGCTTCTGGATGAAACAGGTTGCCCAATGCAAGACAAACCATACGGACGACCGACCCGAGCGCGGCGAGGCCGAGATGATTCGGTTTCAGTTCTCTGCCACTGCCGTTGGCGGGCTGCCGGTTCCTCCTCCAGATGTCCTCCGGACAGCGCTTGGATACTCATTGGAATTTGAGCGCATCAATCGCGCTGATGCGTCCTTCAGCGCCGAAGTGATTGCCCGGCAGATCGCCGCCAGCGACCGAACAGCCGGAGAGATTGTCGACGAGGCGGAGCGACATCATGACATCCACCGTTGCCAACGGGTCGCCGCGCAGGAAAACCTCGACTGGCACTTCTACGCGTGGCTGGGCCTGTGCGACGAGAACGCGGCGCGTGCGATCCAGTTTCCCACTGGTCTAAAACCCGAGTCTCGCCTGTTCGTGTGCGCGACACCCCCCACCGGCCTCTCGGACGCGGACCTTGTCACCTGGGAACTGCGCCTTCATGCGTTGTCTAATAGCCGTGAACTCCAGATGCTTGAGCACCATGCCAACAAGCGAAGGTGGATTGGCAGTGGACAGGGTTCATTTGCGCAACAGGCCCGCACCTATCGTGAGGAGGTAGTCGACGCCGCCTGGGCGCTTGTATTGGCCCATGGAGAAGACGCGCTTTCGCGAGAGAGTCTGCTCCAGACTTCCGCCGAAATCTATGCAGAGATAACCCGGGACAAGGGCACCCGAAAGTTGTTGGATTACCTCACGAGAGACGGCTACCCAGAGATGGTGTTGACCCAGCAGCTCACCGAAGACTCCATCCCCTACCTCGCGGCGCTTCGGCACACGGACACCGGCCTCGCGAAGCGCGCTCGCTGGGAGCACACCTGGGCGCTGCAACGCCGCGAGGACGCGGGCGACCCTACGGTCGGCGACATCCCGGTTCCGCCGAAGTACGACCACGAGGACTACCGCGAGGCGCGCTACTGGTCACTCCGCGGGAAGCTCGATGTTCCGCGCGAGCGCTTCATTGCGTATCCGGGCGCCGAGCTCGACGCGCGGGCGCCGGTCTTCGGCTGGGCGGGCTGGAACCACCTGCAACGGGCCCGTGCGCTGGCCGCGCTCTACCAGCGGCGCAAGACCGACGACGGGTGGGACCGCGACCGGCTGCGCCCGCTCCTGGCGGGCTTGCAGGAGCTGCTGCCGTGGCTGAAGCAGTGGCACAACGAGCCCGACGCGGAGCTCGACGGGCTGCGCCAGGGGGACGTGTGGGGGGAGTTCCTCGAAGGGGAGCGCGCGGCGCTGGGGTGGAGCGAGGACGACCTGCGCGCGTGGCGGCCGAGCGCCCCGGCGCGCAAGGAGCGCGCGAAGAAGGCCCCGAAGGCGAAGGCGGCGAAGGGCGACGAGGGGGAGTAGACGTGGGAGAGAGGTACCGACGATGAGCGAGCCATTGCCTCCGATCAGGTTGCGGTCGGTGACGATCAAGGACTTTCGCGGGATCGATGAACTGACGATCAAGATGCCGCCCGACGACGAGGAGCGGGCCGGCGCGCTGGTGATCGCGGGCGACAACGGGGTGGGGAAGACCTCGGTGCTGGAGGCGATATTGATACTGTTCGGGCGGGTGGATCTGCTGCCAGCGGACACGGCGAGCCCGAGCGAGCTGGTGCGACAGGGTGCAAGCGACTTTGAGATTAGCGGGAACTTCTCCAGAGCGAACAGCTTTCAGGCATGGAAGGCCAACCGCTCGGCCCTCAAGGCATTGGACAAATCGCTTGGAGGCACCGAGGCGGCATCCTCGTTTGGCCGCACAAAACCGAAGGCAACGCTCGATGAAGCGCTGAACGAACTCCAGTGGGGTTGCCCCATTCCCTCGGTGTATGCGATCGAGTCCTTCTCCTCGCGCCGCGAGCCGGAAGACCTCGGCAGCACGCCAACGGACGCTCGCGGCGCACGCTCGACCCGCGAGGAACGTCGGCTCGCGGAGCTCAAGCGGCGACTCGCCAACACCTTCGCGCAGAGCCGTGGCCCCAATGCGACTTTCGATCGCATTAACACATTCATGCGCTCGTTCATCGGTGAGCGGTGGACGCTGGATGTGGTCTTCCGCAGCGACGAACTCGGGAGCGAGCCGGAGGTCGTCGTGCGCGATGGACCATTGCCGTCGGCGTCGTTGACACTCGATGCGATTCGTTCGCGTGCCGCCCTCGGTGAGAAGATGCCGAAGGTGATCCCGATCGACCGGCTGAGCGCCGGGCAGATCGCCCTGCTCGCGATAACCTACCCCTTCGTGTTCGCCGATCGCGTCCCCGACCTGGTCTTGTTCGACGAACCCGAGCAGCACCTACACGTAAGCTGGCAGGGCACGTTGCTCGGCGCGCTGCGCCGACTGTCGCCGACGACGCAGTTCATCGTGGCGACGCACTCGCCGTGGGTGCTGGACTCGGTTCCATCGTACGAGCGCCATGAGCTGGTGCGCGACGACGACCCGCGCGCCGCGGAGACGCCGGCGTGAAGCTGCCGGCGATCGACGACGCCTTCTTTCGGGGGAAGGCGCTGCTGCTGGTCGAGGACCCGCTCACCCGCACGGTGCTGTCGCAGTGCTGGAAGATGGACCCTCGGGCGCGCGACATCACGGTGCGCCCGGTGGGCGGCAACGTGGGTGTCCAACGGCTGGTGATGGCGGCCCGGGAGTTGGACCATCGCCATGTGTTCGGGCTGGTCGATCGCGACTTCGACGGGCCTGCCGGGGCGGGCGCTCCGGTGTTGAAGACCGGGCGGCACGAGATCGAGAACCACCTGCTCGACTACGACGTGCTGGCGAAGGTCAGCCTGAACACCAGCGCAGCGGCGATCGAACAGGTTGCGACGGCGAGGGCGACGGATCTCCGGGCGTGGATGGCAGTCCGCAAGACGCTGGTAGAGATGAAGGTGGAGATCCCTGGGATGCCGGGTGATCCGAAGGTGATCGAGGTGCCCGACGAGGCTGCGGCGAAGGCATGGCTGAAGCAGCAGTCGTATCCGGAGGATGCCGAGAAGATCATCCGAACGAAGTGGACGAAGTTGCATCTCAACGATCGGCTCCCGGTTCACTACGAGTGGTGCGCGAACGAGGTCACGACGGGGCGATGGTTCGAGTCCTTCTCGGGGAAGGAGATCTTCCGTCACGTCCGCAGCGTGGTGCCGTGGCGGTTCCCGCTCGCGAGCGACGAGGACCTCGCCTTCAAGGTGGCCGAGCACTGGCGCGACAAGGGCACGGTGCCGGCGTTCATCGATGGGCTGCGGGACACGGTGCTCGCGGGCAGCGGGCTGTGACGTTCGACACGGGGCGCAACGAGCCCGACGCGGAGCTCGACGGGCTGCGCCAGGGGGACGTGTGGGGGGAGTTCCTCGAAGGGGAGCGCGCGGCGCTGGGGTGGAGCGAGGACGACC
>CAIOSS010000108.1 GCA_903860995.1 uncultured delta proteobacterium
CAACGGGGTCATGCGGATGGTCCTCCTGGCCACGCTCCTCGGATCGCTGGGCTACGGCATCGGCGCTAGCATCGCCGCCCGTCGCACGCCGCTGTCGGTCCGCACCCGGCGGCGCGCGACCGCCCTCCTCGCGGCGCTGTGGTGGTCCGCCGCGGCGTGGCTTTGTGTGCCGTGGCGCGAGCACGAGTGGCTCTTCGCGGTGCAGTCCGTCGGCTTCGCGGTGACCTTCAGCGCGCTCGCATGGCGCGCCCGCGAGCGCTAGAGGCAGTTCGAGCGCACCTGGCCCAGGTCGGTGAAGCCCTGGAGCGCCTTCTCGATGCCGTCCTGCAGCACCGTGGTCATCCCCTCACGGTCGGCCGCCTGGCGCAGCTCCACGATGGTCGCCCGCTGTCGGATGAGCGAGGCGATCGCGCCGCTGCCGGGAAGGATCTCGTGCAGCGCGACCCGCCCGCGGTAGCCCGTGCCGTTGCAGCGGGCGCAGCCCATCGCGCGGTGGAGCATGAACTCCGACGACGTCCGCTCCGTCCGCAGCGCGAAGGCGTCGTGACCGTAGGCGTCGGAGACCTGCTCCCACTCCGTCGGGGTGGGCGCGTAGGGCGCACGGCAGTGGGTGCAGAGGCGCTTCACGAGGCGCTGCGCGAGCACGCCGCGGAGGGCGTCGGCGAAGGCTTAGGAGTCGATGTCCATCCCGAGCAGGCGGGGCACGGTCTCCGCCGCGCTGTTGGCCTGGAGGGTGGACAGCACGAGGTGGCCCGTGAGCGAGGCCTCGACGGCGACGCCCGCGGTCACCCGGTCGCGCATCTCGCCCACCAGGATGACGTCTGGGTCTGACCGCAGGAAGGCCCGCAGCACCTCCGGGAAGCCCAGCCCGATGCGGGTGCCGGCGTACGCACCCGCCCCACCTCGGCGAGGAGCTGCACCAGGGTGTCCTCCTCCGCAGACCCGCGCAGCGGGGGGAAGCGCGACCCCGCCGCCCGCGCGGGGGAGGCCTCGGCGCGCAGCGACTCCAGCTTCGGGGCGATCATCCGCGCGATGGCCTCCGCGAGGCGCTGGTCGTCCGAGCGAAACGCCTCGCCGTCGAGGGAGTTGACGAACTCCAGCACGCCCACCGCGCGCGCCGCCCCGAGGATCGGCGTCGCGAGCACGCTGCGCACCCCGGGCTCCCGCGCCTCGTCGCGGGCCAGCATCGGGTGCAGCGCCCGGAGCTGCTCCGGGTCCTGGGCGTCGCGGAGCATCACCGAGCGCCGCGACAGCGCGACGAAGCCGGCGATGCTGTTCGCGTCGATCGGAACGCGCAGCGACTGCGAGGCTCCGCCGCTGCGGGCGACGGAGTACAGAGATGCGCCGCGCTCGTCCGTGGCGAAGACCGTGACCCGTTCGGCGTCGAGCAGCGCGTGCAGCAGGTCGCCCGAGTTGAGCAGCAGCGCCCGAAGGGTGGCCGCCGCTGCGATCACCTCGCGCAGCGCGAGCAGCAGCGCCCGGTAGCGCGCCCGCGGCTCCCACGAGAAGTCGTCGGCGGAAGTGGCTTGGTGGGGGTCGGAGCTCATGGTGTAACGTCGAAGGGTAATCCGCGCGCGGCGGGACGAGAGGCCAACGGGACGTGAGACACAGACGACGCGCGGCGGTTCCTCGGGCGCTCCTGGCCGCCGGGGCGGTGGTAATCCTCGGGGGCGTCGGCGGCGGGATGCTCGCCTGGCAGCGGGAGACCTCCCGGCAGCAGGCGTCGAGGCGCGAGGCGCTCGCGTGGGCCGACCCCATGGCGCGCGTCGAGGGCTGCCTCTTCGGCACCGACCCGCCTCCGGCGCGCCCCAACGAGCTCCCGCGACACCTGCGCCGGGTGGCCCTAGGCCCCGATGCGGGGCGCGCGTGGCCGTCGCGCTGCCTCGACCTCCTCGGCGCCAACGCTGCGCGGGCCGAGGCCGTCGCGGTGGAGCGCCTTCGCGTGGCGTTGCGCGCCGACGACGCGCTCGTGGCCACGCTGCGCCGCGAGGGTGCCTCCGCTGAGCTCGGCGCCTGGCGGCCCTGGTGGAACGAGCTCCGCGCTCGCGTCGCACGGCGGCTCGTCGCTGCGGGCTCCTCCCTCCGCGCGGCATCCATGGTCGACGCCCCGCGTCCGCGCGCCGTCGAGGCGGGCGAAGAGCTCCCAGTGTCCCTCTCCGAGTCCGCCACGCTGGCGGGGTCGAGCGTCGGCGACGGGGTGCTCTCGGTGATGTGGGTCGACCACAGCCGCGAGCGCATCTTCTGCCGCAGCCGCGACGGCGGCGGCACCATCCGCTGCCGCCGGTACCCCGCGCCGGGGCCCTCGGGCGGGGTCCTGGCGCTGCTGCCGAGCGACCGCGCGGAGGCCCTGGTGCTCACCGACCAGGGCGCGGGCTCCTACGCCGTCGCGTCGGCCGATGAGCCCTGGTCCCCGCTCTTCGGCCTCCGCGGGGTGCCACTCCTGAGCCTGCCGCTCCGGGTGCGCGGCGACGTCGTGTACGCCATCACCACGCGCGGCGGCCGCGCGCAATTCGAGCAGGTCGCGCGCGGGGCGCCCGGCGCCGTGGCCCCGCTCGGCCCCGAGGTGGCGCTGGAGCGGGAGTCCGCCCTGCTCTCCGCGGGCGATCCCTCGCTGGTGTGGTGGGTGACCAGCACCGCGACGGCGGGCGGCCTCGCGCTCGACTTCCGCGCCCTCGGCATGCAGACCGCCTGGCGCGCCTCGGCTCCCCTGCGCTCGGCGGCCGCGCTCCTCTCCAGCTGCCAGGCCGGCCCGCTGGCGTACGTCGCCGTCGTCGACGCCAGCGAGACTCGCGTGCTCGCGGTCGACGCTCACGGCCCACGGGAGCTGGGCGTCGCGCTGTCGGCGGGGCGCCCGGTACGCCTCGCCTGCGACGGCGCCGGCGTCACGGTGGTGGGCGAGGAGACCTTCCAGTCCTGCGGTCTCACGGGCGGCTGCTCGCCCGCGGTCCGGGTGCCGGGCCTCCGGGCGCTCGCCCGCTCGGGCGACGCGCTCGTGATACTGCGCGCAGTGGGCGAGCACGACGCGCCGCGGGTGCTGCGCCGCCCCATCGCGTCGCCGGCCAGCGCCGCGCGCGACGAGCTCGTGGTGCTCTCCGACGACGTGCGCCACGGGGGCCTCGCGGCGCGCGCGGCGTGGATCTTCTCGCAGGGCGCCCGCCTGCTGCTCTTCATGGCGGGCGACGCCACGGTGGTGCGCTGGAGCGACGACCAGGGGCGCAGCTGGCACCCGTCGCGGGAGGCGAACGACGCGCCGTTGCGCCTCGACTCCGCCGCGGACCTGCTGCGCGACTCGCGCCCGGCTCGCACCGGGCGCCCCGTTCCGTGAGACAGGAGGAGTTGAGACGATGAGCGATCGGCCATTTCGGGTGCTCGGTGTGCAGCAGATCGCCGTCGGCGGCGCCGACAAGGCGGCGCTGCGGGCCTTCTGGGTCGACCTGCTCGGCTTCACCGCCGAGGGCAGCTACCGCAGCGAGCGGGAGAACGTCGACGAGGACATCACCAGCGTGGGCCGCGGACTCGCGCGGGTGGAGCTCGACCTCATGCAGCCCATCGACCCGTCGCGCAGCCCTCGGGTCCACGAGCCGGCCCTCAACCACGTCGGGCTGTGGATCGACGACCTCCCGGCTGCGGTCACCTGGCTGACCGCCCAGGGGGTACGCTTTACCTCGGGCGGTATTCGCCGCGGCGCGTCGGGCTTCGACGTGTGCTTCGTGCACCCCAAGGGCAACGCCGAGGCGCCGCGCGGCGCGGAGGGCGTGCTGGTCGAACTGGTGCAGGCGCCGGCCGCGGTGATCGCGGCGTTCGAGGCGCTGGCCTCGTCAGCGTGACGCGACCTCGGCGTGCATCACCGGGCCGCTGGGACCGTAGGTGTGGGCGCCCGTGAGCACGCTCCCGCGCGAGGGGCGCAGGGTATCGGTGGGGTAGCCGAGCTGGGCCCGCGCGCGCTCGAAGCGCGGCCCCGAAATACGCACGGAGTCTAGCGCCGAGCCGTCAGCGCGCAGCACCCGGATGCGCCCGGAGCCGAGGTTGAGCCCGCCGAGGTCTTCGCCCTCCAGGCGGCGCGACTCACCGGCGGGCACCACGGCGACGGGCACGCCGAGGTAGTTGTGAAGCGTCCAGGTGCCGTCGCGCTGCACCTCGACCGACGCGAAGGCCGACAGGTAGGGCCACGCCGCCAGGGAGAGGAGCGATGACAGCACCGCGCTCCAGCCCAGGACCGAGAACCTCAGGCGTCGCTCGGCGACGCTGAACTCCTCGCGCCAGAGCGAGCGGGCCATGACCGTCGAGAGGGCACCGGCGGAGATGCAGAGCAGCGCGGTGGGGAGGTGCCACGCGAAATAGGTCCATTGTCCCAACGCGATCAGGCGCATCGGCGAACGCTACCTCCGGGCCGTGGGGGTCGCAAACGTCGCCCGGGCCTGCGCAGCCGCGGCGTCAGGGCGCGGGCGGCACCCAACGGCGCAGGAGCGCTCGCGCGCGCCGGTTGCGGGGTGCCGTCCGTAGGAGGTCGCGCAGCGCCGCGATCGCGTCCCCCCGTCGGCCTGCGGCGTCGATCGCCTCGACGAGCGCGAAGCGCGCATCCAGCGCGGCGGGCAGCAGCCGCGCGGCCTCGGTGAGGTCGGCGATGGCGCCCGCGGGGTCGCCCAGGCGCTGCCTCGCGAGGCCCCGGTAGTACCAGCCGTATCCGCCGGACGGGTTGTGCCGCACGGCCTCGTCGCCCGCGCGCCGCGCCGCCGCCGGGTCCTGGGTGTCGAGGCAGGCGCCCGCGAGGTCGGCCCAGGCCAGCGGGTGCGCGGGCCAGAGGCGCACCGCAGACTCCAGGTGGACGCGCGCCTCGGACGACCGGCTGGACGTAAAGAGGATCGCCCCGAGGTGGTGCCGCGCGTGGGCGCTCCGCGGCGCCAGGAGCACCGCCCGCTGCAGCGCCTCGATGGCACCGGCCTGGTCGCCGGCGCGGTCCCTCGCCTCGCCGAGCGAGCGCCAGACGTCCGCGTCGTCGGGGCGGCGCGCGCTCTCGTCGCCGAGCACTCGCACGGCGTCGGCGGCGCGCCCGGCCGAGAGATGCGCCCAGCCCACCTGGAGCGGACCCTCGTCGCGCAGGTCGGGCCCGGTCATCGGCGGCACCGCGTTGGCGGCCACGAGCAGGGCAGCCCCCGCGGCCGCGACCCGGCGGTCGACTGCTCGGACCGACCACCACCGCGCCAGCACCCGCGCCCCCTCCACCGCGGGGACGAGCAGCGCGAGGGCGATCGCCAGCCGGTAGCGGCCTGACGGGAAGAAGAGCGCAACGCCCAGCGCGTTGAGTCCGACGAAGGCCACGAGCGCCCGCCACGCCGCCCGCTGCTCGTCTCGCTGGTCTCGCCCTCGCAGCGCGCTCCACGCGCCGACCGCGGCGAGGGGGAGCACGAGGCCGAAGGGAAATCGCAGCCCGTGCTGCCACAGCAGCGCGGCGGTGAGCGGCGTGCGTCCGAGGGTCCCATAGGGGTCGAGGTTGCGGGCGATTTCGACGCCGTTGAAGGTGTCGACGAGCTTGACCAGCAGCGCTCTCGCGAAGGCGTAGGGGTGGTGCGCCGCCCACCCGAGGGCGCGGTCGGTGAAGAACGCCGACTGGGCGAAGGGCTCGAAGACGCCACGGCGCGCCGGCTCGAAAGCGATGTCGTCCCAGTGCCAGCCGGGCCGGATCGCCGTGCTGGCCGCGACGTCGCTGTTGTTGCCGACGAAGAGGTTCACGCCGGCGTTGGCCGTCGCCAGGCTGAACCTGCCGTAGCGCTGCCACGTCGAGATACCCACGGGGAGCATCCCCGCGAACACCCCCGCCGCGAGGGCCCCGATGCGCGCGGCGACGGCGGGGCGGGCCAGCGTCGCGCGGGCCTCCCACACCCGCCAGGCGAGGAAGGCCCCGAAGGGCGCGACGGTGCCGCGGGCCGCGACCGCGGCGCCCAGCGCGAGGCCCTGCGCAAGGTGCACCCACGGGGCGCTCGTCGCCGTGGTGCGCACGGCGACCGCCAGCGCGAGCAGCGCCAGCGCGGCGTCGAGAGGCGCGGCGATGAGCTGCGACGAGAAGAAGAGCAGCGGTCCGTAGAGGGCCGCGCAGGCGCCCGCGGTCATCACCGCGCGCGGCGGCAGGACGGCGCGCGCGACGAGCACGACGAGCTGCGCGATCGCCACGGCGAGCAGCGCCTGGACGATGAGCCCCGTGGCGGGCCGCGCGTCGACGAGGCGGTAGGCGACGGCGAGGGCCCACGCGAAGAGGGGCGACTGCCAGTGGGGCAGCGCCGGCGCCGCGCCCGACTGCGCGATGCGCACGGCCTCCGCGTGGTACTCGCGGCCATCGATGATCGGCCCGCTGACCGACGGGTCACCCGCCAGCAGCTGGTACTGCAACGCCTGGACGATAAGCGCCAGCAGGCCCACCACGAGGTGCTGCTCCCACGGGCGTTCGCCGAAGGCCGGCGCGTCGGGCTGGGGCTCCTGTTCGTCGGGCGAGGCGGCGTTCGCCTGCGGGGCGGGGCGGGGGCCCGGCGGCGGGCCTGCGGCGACGGTGCGCCAGCCGCGCGAGCCCTGATTGCGAGACGGACGGCGTGCCATGAAGCGCTCGGATGATCATCGCCGCGCCGACCGCGACGCAAGCGCGCAGTGCCGTGCCGCGCGGGGGTCTCAGGCGTCGAGGATCTTCCCGGGGTTGAGGATCCCCTTCGGGTCGAAAGCCCGCTTGATCGCCCGGAGCAGCGCGATCTCCTCGGGCGAGCGCGAGTAGGCGAGGTAGGGCTTCTTCAGGAGCCCGATGCCGTGCTCCGCGGAGATGCTTCCGCCGTGGTCGCGCACCAGCGCGAAGAGGGCGTGGTCGGCCTCGCCCGTGCGGGCGAAGAATTCGGCGCGCTCGAGGTCGTCGGGCTTCATCACGTTGATGTGCAGGTTGCCGTCGCCGATGTGACCGAAGAGCACCACCTCCCAGCCGGGATAGCGCTCCACGAAGAGCGCATCGAGCGCGGCGCAGAAGGGCGCGAGCGCCGCGATGGGCAGGGCCACGTCGTTCTTGTGGAGCACGCCGGTGGCGGAGAGGCTCTCCGAGATCGACTCCCGGAGCTGCCAGAGCGCCGCCGACTGAGCGCGGCCATGGGCCAGCACGCCGTCCGAGACGAGCTCCTGCTCGAACAGCCCTGCGGCCCACTGCTCCAGCGCCTCGCGGTGGGTCGCCTCGACCTCGATCAGCACGTAGCAGCCTTGCCCCACCGCGAAGGGCGGGGTGAGCCCGCGGTGCCGCTGCACCCGCGCCGCCGCCCGCTCGGTGAAGAACTCGAAGGCCGACAGCGTGAACGGCCCTTGCCGCGCGGCCTCGAAGAGCCGCAGCACCGCCGGGAGATCGGGCACTGCGTACAGCATGACGTCGAGCGCGCCCGGCAGGCGCGAGAGGCGCAGGGTGGCCTCGG
>CAIOSS010000109.1 GCA_903860995.1 uncultured delta proteobacterium
AGCAGCTCGCCGAAGAAGAGCCGACCGATGAGGCCGCGCACCAGGCGCTGATGCGCGCCGCCATCGCGTCCGGGCAGCGCACCACGGGGATTCGCTGGTACGGGCGACTGCGTAGCGCGCTCGCCACAAGCCTCGGGGTGCTGGATGGCGCTCGCCGCATTCATGCAGAGAACGTGGACGATGACGGGATCAAGCCACGCGCTCAGGCAGAGCCGCGACGACGTCCTGTTGGGCCGACCGGCGGGGGCTTCCTCATGCCCCTGGACCGTTGGATGCCCTATTCGTCCGAAGGGGGAGAGGGGCTGCGCTGGCGCCCGCGCGTTCGCTACGGCCTGCAGGCGAGCTTGAGCACGTAGTAGCTGTCCGCGCGCGCGCTCACGTAGAGGTTGCGGCTCGCGTCGATCGCGAGCCACGCGGCGGCGCCGCCCGTAGCCAACTGGGTGCGCACCTCGGGGATCACGACCTGCGCGGCCGGGCGGCTCGCCCGCGCGTCGTAGCCGGACGGGTAGTCGAGCCCCGGGCGGTAGACACCCGCGAGCGCGGGCATGCGGATCCGACCGTTGGTTTCGACGTACCACAGCTGCCCGCCGAAGTGCACGATGAGCCCCGTGCCGTCGGTCACGATGCCGCCCCAGCTCTGCGAGTCGGAGGAGCTGCCGCCGAAGAGGTCCGATCTGCCGTTCAGCACATTGCGCACCATCCCATTCGTCGGGTTGACCTCGGCGAGGCGGATGTTGATCGTGTCCGGGCTCTTCCCCCAGACGTAGAGCTTGCCGTTCAGGTACGCGAGCGAGAGCGAGCCGCCGGCGTCGGCGGAGATCCGCGTCGTGACGGTCGAGACCGTGTGCGCCGCGTCGCTGGCGATCCTGCGGATCGAGTTGTTCGCCGCGTCCCAGACATAGATATTGTCCTCGCCGTCGACCGTCATCCGCTCGGGCAGCGCGAACCTCGCGGTCGCGCCGGGGCCCTCGACGTTGCCGACGTTCGGCGGGTTGTTCGGGCTGAACGTCCCTTCGGGCAGGTCCGTGGGCGAGCCCGCGTAGTGTCTCACCGTGCACCCGGCCCCAAGCGGGTCGGTGACTTTGAGGATCGCGTTGCCGGTCTGGTCGCTGACGAAGAGCGATCCGTCGCGCGCGAGCGCGATGCCGTGAATATTGGCGAAGCGCGCGCCGACGCAGGCCCCGGTGACCAGCGCCTGCCGCGACTCGGTGCCGGCGACCTTGTGGAGGATCCCGTCGGTGAGGTTCGCGCGCCAGATCTCCTGGCCGTTGTGCGTGATCATCTGGCCGTTGGAGAACACGACGTTGCGGTAGGGAAACGGCGGGTCCGCGAGGAGCGCGGTGCCCTCGGCCGGGCGTGCGCTCGGCGTGTCGTGCAGCGGGTTCCCC
This sequence comes from uncultured delta proteobacterium, assembly GCA_903860995.1. GTDB lineage: Bacteria > Myxococcota_A > Polyangia > Polyangiales > SCUS01. The sequence goes on from CAIOSS010000109.1 coordinate 1,389, forward strand.
GCGAAGAGCGTGGCGGTCGTACAGGCGAAGCCGGTGGTCATCCCGCCGCCGTCGGTGCCCGGGTTCGTGCCGCTGTCGGTACCGGGGTTCGTGCCGCTGTCGGTACCGGGGTTCGTGCCGCTGTCGGTACCGGGGTTCGTGCCGCCGTCGGTGCCCGGGTTCGTGCCGCCGTCCGTCGTGGTGGGTGTGCCGCCGCAAGCAGCAACAGCGATCGCGACGAGCGCAAGATAAAGTGGGGCCGTGGGGTGATTCTGTGTCATGTGTGCTGTCTCCGTTTGTGCGAGCACCGCTGCTCGCACGCACGGGCTTAGCCCGGGTCTGTGCCCGAATCGTTCCCGTGACCGGGCAGGGCAGAGATACACTGCGTTCCCAGATCACGTGAAGTCGACCGCGACGCTCCCACCCACGACCATCGAGCTCCGCATGCTGG
>CAIOSS010000110.1 GCA_903860995.1 uncultured delta proteobacterium
ACCGGGCACGCGCACACGGATGCGGTACTTCGCGTCCGTCGAGAGGTGGAGCCCTCGCGTGCGCCAGCGCACCCAGAAGTAGCCGTTGGGGTCGTCGACCGCGCCGTCCTCCGCGTCGCCCTCGCAGCGCTCACCCTGGCGTCGCACCCGGATCGCCGCGCCGTCGTGGTCGCGGGTGCGGGTGAAGGTCGCGATCGCTCGCAGCGTCGCGCCCGTGGCGGGGTCGATGCGGTCGATCTGGACGGTCGGCGACACCTCCGGCACGAAGGCGCCCCGCAGCGCCGGGCGAGGCACCACGGGAGGAAGGAAGTAGAAGCCCGCGACGCGGCCGGCCTCGGGGCCGTGGACGGCGTCCGAGAGGGCGGCCTGTCGCTGCTGGTCGAGCGACTCGGGCGAGTCTGTGCAGGCGGCGGCGCCGAGTAGCGCCGCAAGGCCCAGCGGGACGACCACACGCAGCGGGCCCCGGGCGCCGATCACGAGGTGCGGTCGCGCGCTCTGCACATGCCACCAATGCATCGAGTTCATGGTGATGTCCCCCCTCCGAGCGTTCATTCCCCAAGCGCGGTGGCATTGATGACCACCACACTCCCCCTGTCACCGCCCCGGCGGGCCTGACTCGCGAGGAGAGCCGATACTCAACTGTCGTGCCGTAGACGCCTCTTGATCATGTGGCGGCTGAAATTCCAGGCGATCGTGGGTGCCGTCTTCGCAGCTCCTCCATCGCCGTCATGAGCCGGGGTGAGGCTTTCCGCGACAACTGCGTCGCTCGTGCCACGCTGCGCAGTGGCGGCGCAGGTTCCGCTCGTGAGCCACTGGCGCATGACCGAGCGGCTGAGCGGCGCGCCCGGCATCCCTCAGGTCGAGTACGTCTTCTGCGAGTTGCCGAAGCTGCGGGGGAAGAAGCCCGGCAACGATCTCAAGCGATGGGGGGGGGGCTCTTCACCGCGGCGCCGCACCTCGACGCTCGCACCGTGGCCGAGGAGCCCTTCACCGTCGAGCAGCGCGCAGCCCTCGAGCTCGCCAACGAGGCGACCTTCAGCGAGGCCGAGCTGGAGGCCTATCGGAAGGCCCGCGACGAGGTGTAGCAGATGGTGCAGTACGGTAAGGACGCCACCACGAAGGGCAGCTCCCAGGGCATCTCCCAGGGACTTGCGCCGCTGATCCGGCTGTTCGAGCGCAAGCTCTCGCGGTCGCTCCCCGAGGCCGAGCGCGCCGCGCTCCTGGCTCGCCTCGACCTCGTCGGACCCGAGCGTCTGGGCGACGTTGTGCTCGACCTCGACGCGGCCGCGCTCGGGGCGTGGGCGAAGACGCGGCCGACGCCGTAGGTCAGCTGGGGATGGGCTCGCGGCGGGGTGCCATGCACACGGTGGCCGACGCGCGACGGAGACGCGGGCTCACGGATGCGGGCGCAGAGGTCGGCGACGGACGGTGAGCGCGGGGGCGATCGGGGGGGACGGCTGCCGCGCTCCGGATGCGGCGCCCGCCGAAGGCAAGGGACTGCTCCGGGAGGGAGCGAGGGCCGACCGCTCCCGCGGGAGCGCCCCGGTTTGGCCGTTCGCGGGGCCCAGGGTGCCATGGAGCGCGAGGACGCCGTCGTGACACTCAGCGGCGCGATCCCCTGTCGCCAGTGGCCACTGACCCGCGAAGGCCTCACCGCCCGGCTCGCCCGTCGCGGTAAACGTCGCCGGTTCGATCCCGGTCGCCCGCCGTGGTCCATCGGTCGGATGGAGCCGACTCCACGGAACTGCCTGGAGCATCGTCGGGAACCTCGCGCGGGGCGCCGCTCCCAAGCTACCGCTCCCGCCGCGGCTGCACCTCGCGAACCTCACCGGGGACCGCGCCGCCGCGCACGAGGTCCGCCGTTCACTATCGATCCTGGTCCTGGTCGGGAACCGCGATGACCCAGAGCGTCTGCGGCCCCAGGCCCGGGGCGAAGCGCGCGACCCGATACCGCATGAAGTTCTCGAAGCGCTCGTGCGCGGCGTCGACGTCACGCACGGTGGGCAGCCACGCCCGGTCGCCGGCCGCGCTCCGGCGCTCCGCCCACCCCGCCACGAGCCTCAAGGGCTTGCGCAGCACCCGGCTCGCGTCGCTCGCGAGCACGTAGGGCGCGAGGCCGAAGCGCTGCCACGCCTCCACCCGCAGCCCCGCCAGGTCGAGCAGCGTGCGCAGGCCGTCGGTCGTGTAGAACCACCGGTGCATCGGGTACCCCATGCTGCCGATGAGCCGGTACCACACCGGCGAGAACCCCGCGTGGATGCCCGCCTCGAAGCACAGCGCGCCGCCCGGCCGCAGCAGTGCCTTCATCGCCTTGAGGGCCGCCACGGGCGCGGGGAAATGACTGAGGAGGTCGCAGTGGTACACCACGTCGAAGCTCGCCGGCGGGAGCGTGGTCGCCTCGATGTACTCGCACGCCACGGGCACCCCGAGGCCCGCCTGCACCCGCGCCGCGCGGTCGGCGTGCGGCTCGATCGCCGCGACCTCGTAGCCGCGGTCGCGCGCCGCCGCGAGGAAATGCCCTTCGCCGCACCCGACCTCCAGCAGCCGACGCCCCCGCGAGGGTGGCCGGTGGCGCGCGAGCCACGCCACCTTCGCCGCCGCCGGCAGCGCATAGAAGCTGTCGGGGTGGAGGTCGCGGGTGAAGTCCACCGCGCCGGGCGGCGGCTCGGGATCGACGTACACCGTGCCGCACGCGCACGCCCGCCCCTCGTACCCGGCCTCGTGCCACACGGTCCGCGTCGACGCGGCGCCGCAGAGCACGCACCGCACGGGCGCGGCGTCAGCCACGGCTCGTCCCCGGGAACTGCCAGCGGCTGCGCCGGCGCTCCGCGGCGAGCTCGGTGAAGAGCGCTTCGAGCGAGCGCGCCATGACCTCCGGTCGGTACCCGTGCTCGTAGCGGGCGAGCGCGGCCTCCCCGAGCCGCCGGGCGGTCTCCGGCTCACGGAACATCCGCAGGATCCCGTCGGCGAGCGCGACGGGGTCTGCGGGCTCGACCACGAGGCCCGTGCGCTCGTGCGTCACCATCTCGGGGATGCCCCCGACGCGGGTCACGACCGCGGGCCTGGCGAGGGCCATCCCCTCGGTGATCGCGATCGGCAGGGAGTCGAACACCGACGCGTGGGCGTGCACGTCCACGAGCTGCCACACGTCGCCCACGGGCCCGGGGTAGCCCCCGATGCGCACCCGATCGCGGATCCCCAGCGCCGCCGCCTCGGCTTCGAGCGCGGGCAGGTACGACGGGTCTTCGCCCGCGAAGCCCACGAGCAGGAAGTACGTGTCGGGCGCCGCGGCGAGCACCCGCCGGGCGGCCTTGAGCAGGTGGCTGTGGCCCTTGTACGGCACCAGCCGGCTCACCTGCGCGACCACCTTCGTCCCGGGCGCGTCGAGCAGATGGAAGAAGCGCCGCACCTCCTCGGCCGGGCGCGTGGGCACCGGCCGGGGAACGCCGTTGGGGATCACCACGGCTCGCGGGTGGGCAGCGATGAGCCACGCGTTGATCTCGTCGCGGCGCATCTGCGAATCGCAGATCAGCGCCTCGGGCATCCGCAGCACGCACCTGCCCGCGAGCCGCATGCCCGGGCGCTCCCAGTAGCCCGTGTGGTACTCGGTCACGGTCGTGGGCGTGCCCGTCCACTTGCCCGCCATCAGCCCGAAGACGCTCGCCGTGATGTGCTGCGCGTCCACCACGTCGATGCCCCGCGCCCGGATGATGGCGGCGAGCTTGCCCACCATCCGGGCGATCACCGTCGCGCTCTCCACGACGCCCGCGGGGGAGGCCACGCCGAGCAAGCGCTCCCGGGGGGCCTCGCCGAGGTCCAGGAGTTCGACGTCCGCGTCGCGAAAGTCGTCGCGCACCGAGCCCCAGCGCGCGTCGTACGCGGCGTCGTGGCCGTAGAGGCTCACCACCGCGTGCTCGAAGCGGTCGCGGTCGATGGCCCGCGCGAAGGCCAGCGTCCGGCTCTCGCCGCCGCCGAAGCCCAGGTCCGTGATGACCGAGAGGATCTTGAGCCGCCGGCTCACCGCGCGCCCTCCAGCGCCGCCAGCGAGCGCACGACCGCGGGGCTCAGCCGGTCGAGCGCCAGCGCCGCCGCGGGCGTCACCCACACAAGGCGCTGCCCGTCGGCGGCCCGCACCGCCTCCCGCGCCACGTCCGCCGCGAACACATGGTGCCGGAACACCTCGCCCGACGCGGGGTCGAGGTCGTCGAAGGTCGCCACGGGTCGCAGCGCCGCGGCGTCGAGCGCCAGACCGAGCTCCTCGCGCAGCTCCCGCGCCGCCGCCGCCGCGGGGTGCTCGCCCGCTTCGACCTTGCCCCCGGGGGTGTCCCACAGGCCCGGGTAGCACCGCGCGGACGCGGGCCGGAACTCCAGCAGCATCTCCTCCCCCGCGCGCACCACCACGCCCGCCACCACGCGGTCGGGCGGCGATGCCCAGCGCTCGAACGACTCCGGGTGCGCGGCCACCAGCGCCTCGGCGCGCGCGACCGACGCCGCGTCGTTCACGTCGATCCACGGCGTCGCGTGGGCGTACGCCGCCACCACCTCGCCGCGGCCGAGCAGCCGCGTGACGAGCGTGGGCACGTCGCAGCGCTCGCCCGGCGCGAGGGCGGCCAGGGCCACGGGCCCCAGCACGTACGTGCCGCTCGAGACCCGCACCGGGTGATCGGGCTTCTCGTGGTAGGCCACGAGGCGCCCGTCCACCACCTCGACCTCGCCGAAGGGGATGCGAAACGGCTGCAGGTGCGTCGCCACCGTGAACGCCGCCGCGGCCTCGCGGTGCCGCGCCACGAGGCCGCGGAGGTCGAGCGCGACGAGGTTGTCCGCGTTCACCACGGGCACGGCGTAGTCTGCCGGGAGCGCCCCGGCCGCGCCCCACAGGCCCGCCGCCGCGCCGATGGTTCCGAGGGCGACGGTCTCCACGACGCAGCGCACCGTCGCGCCCCGCGCCGCCGCGAGGGCACGGCCGCGCCCCTCGACCCAGCGCCCGATCTCCGGGAGGCCCGCGGGCACGGCCACCACGACCTCCCGCGCGCCCGCCATCAGCAGCATCGCGAGGTTGCGCTCGATCAGCGGAACGCCCCGCACCGGCACCAGGGGCTTCGGCGTCGGCCCCCTGCTCGCGAGCATCCGCTCGCCCCGACCGCCCGCCATCATCAACGCGACGTCCATCTATCCCCTCGCCATGTCGAGCGCGACGAGCCCCGCGCCCACGGCCCCGGCCTCGTAGCCCGCGAGGGCCAGCTCGAACCTGCACCCCGCGCTCACCTCGGAGAAGGCCTCGGCCCGCGCCGCCTGGGCGACCTCGGCGAGGTACTGCCCGCCACCCCCCGCGAGGCCGCCGCCCAGCACCACGAGGTGCGGGGACAGCAGGTTCAGGGCGTTCGCGAGCCCGACCCCCAGCGCCCGTGCCGCCTCCCGCAGCGCCGCCCCCGCGCGCGGGTCGCCCGCGGCCACGTGCGCGGCCAGCGGTCCCGGCGCGAGGCCCAGCCCCCGCTCGACGCCGCCGCCCGACGCGACGGTGTTGAGGCACCCCCGCCGGCCGCACTCGCACACCAGCCCGTGGCGGTCGATCGTGGTGTGGCCGATCTCGCCGGCGACGCCCGCGGCGCCGCGCCACGGCCTCGCCCCGAGCACCAGCGCGCCCCCGATGCCCGTGCCCACCGCGACGAACAGCATCGTCGCATCGGGGCCCGCGAGCGCCTCGTCGCCCGCCCGGGCGCGCAGCTCGGCGACCGCCGCGGCGTTCACGTCGTTGTCCACCGCGCACGCGAGGCCCGTGGCGGCGCGGACCTCCGCCGCGAGCGGGACATCGCGCCAGCCGTCGAGGATCACCGACGACCGCGCCACGCCCGCGCGGGCGTCCACGAGGCCGGGGAACCCGACGCCCACACCGACCGGCGGAGCGCCCGCGGAAGGGGTGACCTCGGCGACGAGCGCTCGCACGAGCTCCAGCGCTCGCCTCGGGTCGGTGGCGCGGCCGGTCGGGCGCATCGCGCGGGCGAGGATTCCCCCGTCGGCGTCGACGAGGCAGGCGAGGGCCTTGGTGCCCCCGAGGTCGACGCCGATCGCGCGGGCGCTCACGACGTCAATCCGCCACGCAGCGCCGCAGGGCGGGGTGCGCCGCGAGGCGGTCGAGGGCCGCGAGGATCTCCCCATCGGAGACCTCGGGCACGATCGTCACGACGCCGACGCGGACTGGGAGGACGAAGTTCAGCACCCGGCCGCGCACGAGGCGGATCTCGTCCATGCGCTGGCAGGCCGCGCGGAGCCGCGCACGAGGCACCGGCGGCGGCAGCCCGTAGGCCGCGAGGAGCGCGAGGATGCGCTCGGCGTCCACGGTGGGCAGCACCTCGCGGGCGTGGGCGACGGTCGTGGCCACCGCGATGCCGAAGGCCACGGCCTCGCCGTGCAGCAGCCCCACGTAGGCCATCTCGGTCTCGAGGGCGTGGCCGAAGGTGTGACCGAGGTTGAGCACCCGCCGGAGGTCAACCTCGTAGGGGTCGGGCGCGAGCAGCGCGATCTTGCGCGCCGCCGCGCGCCGGACGACCTCGGCGAGCACCCGCGTGTCGCGCGCGCGCGTCACCGCATCGACGCTGCGCTCCAGCAGCTCGAACAGCGCGGCGTCGCCGCAGAGCGCGACCTTCACGGCCTCGGCCACGCCCGCCGCCACGTCGCGGGGCGCCAGCGTCGAGAGCACCCCGGGGTCGCAGAACACCCCGCGGGGATGGTGGAACGCCCCGACGAAATTCTTGGCCCACGGGGTGTTGACCGCCACCTTCGCCCCGATCGCGCTGTCGTGCTGCGCGAGCAGGGTCGTGGGCACGTTCACGTACGCGACGCCGCGGAGGTAGGTGCTCGCGACGAAGCCGCCCAGGTCCGTGATCGTGCCTCCCCCGAGGTTCACCAGCACCGCCCGGCGGTCGAAGCGGCGTTGGTGCAGCGCCTCGATCACCTCCTGGTACCGCTGGAAGGACTTCGACGCCTCGCCGTCGGGCACCACGACCTCGCTCGCCGCGACCCCGCGGCTCCGCAGCGCCCCCACGAAGCGCTCGCCGTAGAGCCCGTGCACCGTCTGGTCGGTGAGCACCACCATGCTCGCCTCCGCGAACATCGCCTGCAGCCTCGCGGGCAGCCGATCGAGCAAGCCCGACGCGATCTGCACCGGGTACGCGTGCGATTGCGTCGCGCGGACCTCCAGCACCTCGTCCCGGGGCTCTGCCTCGTCGTCGGTCGGCGTCGGGGAGAGCGTGAGCTCGGCGACCTCGGCCGCCGCCGCGACGGTCACGCGGTAGTACCGCACGAGCGCGTCGAGGCTCGACTCCAGGCTGTGCCGCGGCGCGTACCCGAGCGCCCGTAGCTTCGCGATGTCCGCGTAGTGTCGGGGGATGTCCGCCGGGCGGCCGGCGAGGGCTACGATCGCGACCCGATCGTCGACGCCCGCGAGCCGGAGCACCTCGCGAAACACCCGCGCGGTGGGGTGCTCCTCGCCGCTTCCGATGTTGTAGGTCTCGCCGGGGCAGCCTCGCGCCGCGAGGATGCGCAGGGCGCCGGCCACGTCGCGGCCGTCCACGAAGTCCCTCGTGGTGTTGAGCGGGCCGACCTCGATCGTCGGCGGCAGCGCGCCCGCGGCCACGGCGACGGCCTGGGCGGCCAGCATCCCGCAGAGATGCCGTTCGTCCTGCCCCGGGCCCACGGGGTTGAAGATCCGCGCCCACACCGCGGGGATGCCATGCCGCGCCGTCAGGATTCGCGCGACCTGCTCGCCCGCGAGCTTGCTCACCGAGTGCACGTCCACCGGGTTGCACGGCGCGTCCTCGGGGATGGGCCGCGCGCCGTCGAGGGGCCTGCCGTAGACCCCTCCCGACGAGCCCAGCACCAGCCGCGGAGCCGCAACGCCCGCCCCCGCGATGGCCTCGATGAGCGCCACCACGGCGCCCACGTTGGTCTGGAAGAGCCGGTCGGGGTCCTCGTCACGCAACGCCGCGGCGAGGTTCACCACCACGTCCGGGCGTACCTCCTGGATCAGCCGCGTGAGCGCCGGCCGGTCGTGCAGGTCGAGCGACACGTAGCGGTACCGGGGGTCTCGCGCGGCGCGGCGCAGGTCGTCCGTCAGCGGCGCGAGCAGGCGCGCGCGGCCCCGATGCACGTGGTGGGTGTAGCTCGCGTCGCTGCGCGGGGAGCGCCCCACGCCGACGATCTCCGCGTCGCGCTCTCCGTCCAGCCACTCGGCCACGAGGTGTCGGCCGACGTACCCCTGCGCGCCCGTGATGAGCACCCGACCGGTCATCGCGACTCCGTCTCTGCTTCGATCGAGGCGAGGGTCTGGCGTAGCCCCCCGGTCAGCGCGGTCGCAGGCCGCCAGCCCAGCTCCAGCCCGGCGCGCGTGGTGTCCGCGACCATGTGGAGGATGTCGGCCCCGGGGGGGCGACGGCGAGAGGGATCTTCCCGCACCGGCAGCGACCGCCTCGCAGCGAGCAGCGCCGCCGCGGCGAGGTCGGCCACGGAGGTGCCGACGCCCGCGCCGATGTTGAACGCCCGCGCCCCGTCGCCGGTCTCCAGGGCGAGGTCGACCTCCATCGCGCGCAGCACGGCGGCGACGAGGTCGTCGACGAAGCAGTAGTCCCGCACGGGCCGCAGGTCGGCCAGCACCACGGCGTCGTCGCGCCGCGCCTGCCGCAGGATCGCGCTGAGCAGCGACGCGGACGGCTGGCCGGGCCCGTACACGGAGAACGGACGGAGCATCGCCACGCCCCGCGGCAGCGGCCGCGCGGACCGCAGCAGAAGCTCCGCGCCGATCTTGGCGGCGCCGTACGGCGACCGGGCCTGAAGGGGGTGGTCCTCGGTGACGGGGTTGCTCCGGGGCTGACCGTAGACCTCCGCGGACGAGACGTGCACGAGCCGAGCGACGCCCGCGGCGTGGCAGGCCTCGAGCACCGTGGCGGTGCCGACGGTGTGCACCCGCGCGAACTCCGCGGGGCGCTCGAACGACGCCGCGACGGACGACGGCCCGGCGGCGTGCACCACCACCCCGACGCCGGCGGCGGACTGGGTGAGCAGGGGGAGGTCGTCGATCTCGCCCTGGATCACCGCGACGCCCGGCGGCGGGCGGACGTAGGCCGTCCCCGGCGCGGCCACGAGCGCGCGCACGGCGACGCCCCGGGCCACGAGCGCGCGCACCACGGCCGACCCGATGAACCCGCCTGCACCCGTGACCATCACGGTACGCCCCGCCGTCTCGCCCATGCCCGGCATCATATGTCAGTCCGGATCATACCGGACCGGTCTCCGGTCAAGGCCTCCGCTGGGCCCTTCGGCGCGCCGCGTATATAATCCGCGGGTGGTGGGACACGTCGTTCGCTCGAAGGACTACGCACGGCAGTACCGCGCCCTCTGGCCGGAGATCGAGGCGTGCCTGCGCGCCGCGTTCTTCGACGACGATCCGATCCTGGGACGCGCCGTGGACGAGTTCGAAGCCGCCCTCGCCCGCTACCACGGCGTCGCCCACGCCGTCGGCCTCGGGTCGGGCACCGCGGCCCTCGTGCTCTCCCTCCAGGCGCTCGGCGTCGGCGACGGCGACGAGGTCGTCACCGGCGCGCATACCTTCACGGGCACCGTGTCGGCCATCGTGCTCGCCGGCGCCACGCCGGTGCTCGTGGACGCCGACGACCGCACGGGCCTGGTCACCCCCGCGGCGATGGAGCGTGCGATCACCGGCCGCACGCGGGCGCTGCTGCCCGTGCACCTCTACGGCCACCCCGTGGACGTGACCGGCATCGCGGAGGTCGCGCGGCGGCGCGGCGTGCACCTCGTCGAGGACGGCGCGCAGGCCCACGGCGCCCGCTGGCGGTCGCGGCCCATCGGCGGATTCGGCGCGGCGTGCGCGCTGAGCTTCCATCCCAGCAAGAACCTCGGGGCCTTCGGCGACGGCGGAGCGGTGCTCACCGACGACCCCGCCCTCGACGCCCGGCTGCGGGTGCTGCGCAACCTCGGCAAGGGGTCGAAGTACGGCTTCGAGGTGGTCGCGCCCAACGAGAAGCTCGACACGCTCCAGGCCGCGATCCTGGGCGTGAAGCTCCGCCACCTCGACGCGTGGATCGAGCGCCGCCGCGCCCTCGCCGCCAGGTACGCGAGCGGCCTCGCGGGCGTCGGGGACCTCGTGCTGCCCGGCGAGCACCCCGAGGCGTCCCACGCGTGGCACCTCTACGTGGTGCGCTCCGCCCGCCGCGACGCGCTCCTGCGGTTCCTCACGGAGCGCGGCGCGCAGGCGGGGCTGCACTACCCGATCGCCGCCCACCAGCAGCCGGCCCACGCCGCGCGCTTCGCCGGGTGTGTGTTCCCGGTGGCCGAGCGCCACGCCGCCACGGTGCTCACGCTGCCGCTCTCCCACGAGCACGACGACCACGAGATCGACCGCGTGGTCGACCTCGTGCGGCGCTTCTTCGACACCGCCACCCGGTCGCCCGCGGAGCCCTGACGCGGCGATGGGAGCGGCGTCCCAGCCGGTGATCGCGATCCTGGGCGGGGGTGTGTACGCCCCGCGCCTGTGCGAGCTCCTCGCGGCGGCGTTGCCGATGGGGGGGGAGCTGCGACTCGCCGCGCGCCGCGCCGACCGGCTGGCGGTGATCGCCGCTCGCGCCGCCGCCCGCGTCGCTGCCGTCGCCCCGGGGTGTACCGTCACCGCCGCGCCGTCGGTGGAGG
>CAIOSS010000111.1 GCA_903860995.1 uncultured delta proteobacterium
GATAGCTCAGTTGGTAGAGCAGGGGATTGAAAATCCCCGTGTCGGCGGTTCGACTCCGTCTCTGGGCACCGAAAACCCTGCAAGACAAGGATCTCCGGAAGGAGCGCCGAGTGCAGGGAGTCCACCGCATGGCACCGAATCCGAGTGGTGCGGTGCCCTATCGCTGGACCCTATCGCGGCCTTCATCCGGGAAATCAGCTCGTTCTGGGTGAACCTGCCGTAGACCCGCTCGACCATCCGGGTGTCGGCGTGGCCCATGGCCGGGGCGATGAGCTCGGGCGGCATGCGCTCCGCCCGCAGCCAGTGGGCGAAGGTCCGGCGCCGGCTCGTGGGCCTCGCACGGTCCCTGACAGCGCGCGGCCGGTCAGTCGACCCAGAGCCCCGCGAGGTCGATCTCCACGGCGTCGAAGGGCTCGGCGCGCACCATGCTCGCGCCCTCGTAGCTGGCCACGAGGAGCCACCCGAGGTCGTGGCGGCGGAGCACGTCCAGCGTGTGCGCGGTGGGGTCGACCAGCCAGGCGTGGACGACGCCTTCGCGGTGGTAGATCGGCAGCTTCTTCGTGCGGTCGATGCGCGCGGTGGACGGCGAGAGCACCTCGCACACCCAGTCGGGCGCGAGGGTGATCCCCACGGAGTCGTCGGTGAGGAAGCCCGGCGGGAGGCGCTCTCGACGCCAGCCCGCGAGGTCGGGGATGAGGATGTCCGGCTGCGGCCCGAGGTGCAGCTCGGGCTCCGGAAGGATGATCCAACCGCCGGGGCCATCGCGCCCACGGCTGAAGGGGTTGTGCAGGTCGCTGCCGAGGGCGATCGCCGACTGCGCGTGGCGCCGCCGGGGCCGCGGAAGCAACGAGAGTTCCCCGTCGACGACCTCCGCGACGAGGTGCGCCGGAGCGTTGCGGTAGCCCTCGACGACGTCGGGCGCGAGGTGGGGGAACTCCGGGTCGAGGGTGCGTGCGGCGTCGCCTGACATACGACGAATCTACGCCCTGCGAAGCGGTCCGTCAGCGGCGCAGGGCGTCCGTCGCGCGGAGCGAGCGTCCGGTGCACGGCGTACCGCGGGGGGCTTCCGCTCCGACGGTTCGTGCCCGAGCGTGCTCGCACCGTGGCTGAGCTCTCGCGACGGGACCCGCGACTCGAGACCGTTGGGTGGGCCACGGCTTTCACGGCGGCGCTGGCGGACCTGCTCGCGGACCAGCTGAAGGCGTGGCGCGCCCGATGAAGCGCGACCCTCGATTGCAGCGCCTCTCCTCGGATCACCACGCGGCCCTAAGTGCGCTCGTCAAACACCTACCAACAAGGAATGGCGGACGTCCGTCGGCGCGGCCTGGCGAGCGCCTTGGCGTGACCGGCGGACGCTCGGGCGCTCGTTGGTTTCGGCGTCGCAGCGATCGACGTCGGGGCCGTCGCCGTCGGGGTCGCCCACGGTGCGCGGGCGCCTCGCCGTCAGTGCAGCGGCACGACTCGGTCGACGATGAATCGCACGGCGTCCGCCCTCTCGCGGGGCGTGATGCGAAACGTGGCGTGAATCCTCCGCGAGAGGTGCTCCGTCAGGCCGGCATGCTCCGCCCGCGGCTGAGCGCGGAGGGTGTCGACGAGGACGAGCAGCCAGAAGCGCCGTTCACGCACGCCGCCGCGCTCGCGCACGCTCGCCCGCACGCGCCGCAGTGCAGCCGCAGCGGGACGTCGATGCCCCCTTCGGCGCCGCATCCCATCCACGCCGCGGCCCAAAGGGCCACGACGAGGTGCTTCATCTTCTGCATGTGATCTCTCCCCCGGGGCTGAGTTCCGGCCCGTCGATCGGGCATCGGTGCGGGGAGCCGTTTGCGCCCCCCGGACCTCAGGACGCGGGTCGGGCGACGGACCTGACAGTGCCGCAGATCGAAGCGGCGAAACGCGTCGGGGTCAGCGGCTGCGGCAGAGCGGCGCCTGCGGACAGGAGCCCGGCGCGCAGATGCCATCGTGCTCGGACCACCCCTCGTGGCAGATCACGAGCCCGCGGCCGGGCACCTCTCGGAGGCGCACGAGGTAGACGCCCTCGAGCCGATCGCAGGGGAGATCACGAGCCCGCGCGACGCCCAGCACCACGGCGGCTCCCGCGTAGACGCGGCGGCCCAGGAAGACCACCGACGGGGGCGTCGCGCGCTCGCGGCAGCCGTCCCGATGGCAGCAGAAGCTGGTGCGCCGAGAGAGCGCCTCGACGTCGAACCCCGGCA
>CAIOSS010000112.1 GCA_903860995.1 uncultured delta proteobacterium
CCCGCCGCCTGATCCGTCCCCCCTCTCTCGCCACCTCCCCCTTACCAAGCCCGGTTGAAGCCCTGGACAGTGCGCTACTTGCTTGGCGCGCGTTCTTGCGCTCCTCTGTGGGCTGAGCGCCGCACCGTGACGTGGGGTCACGGGCTTCTCAATCCCCGCTGCGCTGGTCGCGTCGCCGGGGATGTTCTCCCCCCTCCGAAAGCCCTGATCCCCCAATGCCCCACCTCATCGGACTCCAGCTCCACTCCGACAACCTCGCGGTCGCCGCGATGCGCCCCGACCAGTCGATCGTACTGCGGCCGGTGCACGACCTCGCCAGCGTCATCCAGCGCGCCGCGGCCCAGCGCTGGAAGTGGTCGCTCGCCGGTGAAGACCGCCAGGGCCTCGGCGTCGCCGCCGCGCACGAGCTCTTCCTCGGGCTCCAGCACGCCATGGGCGACGACCACATCCTCGCCAGCGTCGCCGTGCCCGCCGTGTGGGGCGACCGCGCCCGGCGCGCGCTGCTCCAGGCGATGGAGGACACCACCGTCGAGACGATGCGCCTCGTGCGCGACACCACCGCGCTCGGCGTCACCGCCGCGGTCGTCAACCCCGACGCCACCGGGCTCTGCGCCCTCCTGCACCTCGGCACGCACAAGCTGGAGTTCGCGCTTGCGGAGGTCTCGCCGAGCGAGGTCCGGGTGCTCGCGCGCCACTCGGTGCAGAGGCTCGACGGCGCCAACGTGCGCTTCGAGTCCCTCCTTCCCCTCATCACGGAGGTAGCCGCCGCCACGGCGCGCGAGGCCGGCGTTGCGCTGCGGGTCGTACGTCGCTTCGTCGGCAGCGGTCGCCGCGCCGCCCAGCCCGCGCTCGCCGGCGCCCTCGGGGGCATCTGCGGTGTCGCCGCGGAGGTGTTCCCCGCCGGGGCGATGGCGCTGGGCGCGGCGCACGTCGCCATCGGCCTCACCGGGATGACCACGCCCTGGAACCTCGTCGACGACCTCGACGAGCCCCCCCTCGCCAACCTCCGCGGCAAGGCCCCGCAGCGCGCTCGGCGCACCTCCGCCCCGCCGCCGCCGATGAGCGCGCCCCCGCCGCGGCTCCATCCCGCCCCGCCGGTCGGGGTCCCGCTCCCGGCGGAGGTCCACCTCGTCGAGCGCCAACGGCCCACGGTGCGGCCACGACCGATGGACGCCGTGCGCGACGTCATCGTGCACCGGTCGCCGCCGCCCGACCACCTCTCGTACCCGCCCCCGCATGCGCCGAGCACGTCGCCCCCGGCCGAGGAGGGCGAGCACACCGACCGCCGACGCATCAGCGAGCCCCCCTCGTACGCCCCGCCCGGCGGGCACCTCGCGGAGGTCGGCGCCTCCGGGTCCTTCGCGGGCCTCGCCAGCCTCGACGCCGTCCGCACCCTCCACCTGCTGCACCCGGTGGAGGCCGAGGCCCTCGCGCAGCCGAGCCTCCCCACGCTGCTCAACCAGTTCACCTTCCTGCGCAGCGCGTCGGGCACCCTCACGCTCCGGCACCGCGCCGAGGAGGTCGCGCTGCACATCGAGCGCGGCGGGGTGTGCCTGTCGCCGGCTGAGCGCGCCCGCGCCCTGCGCCCCTTCGACTGGTCCGACGGGACCTTCACCTGGCACCGCGAGAAGCTCCCCTGGCAGGTGCAGAAGCTCCGCACGCCGATGACGGCCTTCGTGGTCGCGGGCGTGCGCATCCGCCTGCGGGGCTTCGACGACGCGGCCTTCACGCACCTCCACCTGGCGAAGCTCAGGCTCGCGCCCTCGGTCGACGACGAGCGGCGCAGCCGCCTCGCGCGCCTCGCGCTCCCGGAGGCCGAAGAGCGCGCGGTGGACTACGTGCTCGACGGCTCGCGCAGCTTCGAGGCGATGCTCGCCGAGGGCTACATCGGCCGCGGCACGATGCACAGGCTCGTGGTGGTGCTCGACCTCTACGGCATCCTGCACTGGGCGCAGCCCGCCGCCGCGGTCACGGAGAACCCCGTGGTGGCCATGACCCGGCTGCTCGCCAAGATCGAAGGGCGCAACCACTTCCTCGCCCTCGGGGTGCACTGGAGCGCCCCAAACGACGAGATCAAACAGGCGTGGGAGCGGATGCAGGCGAGCTACGGCATGGGCGGGAGCTGGCAGCGGCACGACCCCGCGCTGGCCGCGCGCATCCACCAGCGGGGCGCGGCGGCGTGGGCGGTGCTACGCCTCGACACGACCCGGGTGCAGCACCGCCGCGAGGCCTACCCCGGAATGGACGAGCAGCTGCTCGCGCCGCTCGTGGAGGCGCGCGCCAAGGCGCTGGAGATGCGCGGGGAGAAGAGCGAGGCGGCGCGGATGATGCACCTGCGCGGGGAGTTCGCGGTGGACGACGAGGCGCCCGCGAAGCCGAAGCGCTAGCGGGTGAAGGTCAGGTTGCGCGCGGCGTAGGCCGACCAGTAGAGCTGCGACA
>CAIOSS010000113.1 GCA_903860995.1 uncultured delta proteobacterium
CGGCTTCCTGGTCTTCCTCCCCTTCCTGGTGGTCGACCTCGTGATCGCCTCGCTGCTTGTATCGCTCGGCCTCACGGCGCTGCCGCCGCCGCAGGTCGCGTTGCCCTTCAAGCTGCTTCTCTTCGTCGCCGCGGACGGCTGGCTCCTGCTCGCCCGCGCGCTGGTGCTCGGCTACCGCTGAGCGGGACTACGGCGCCGGGACGATGGCGGCGTGGGCGGTGGGGAGGTGGTGCGCGGTCCAGTACGACCAGCCCTCGTCGATGACCGCGGTGTGGGGGAAGTCGCGGCGCCGCAGCTCGTCGACGACGTGTCCCGACGCTGCGTGCGGACACGCGCAGTACGCCAGGATCCACGTGCCGTCGTGGGGCAGCTGCCCGGCCATCTGGTCGATGTTGTAGAAGGGGAAGGGTAGCGCGCCGGCGATGTGGCCCGTCGACCAGTCGGAGGTCGCGCGGGCGTCGAGGATCACCATGCGGCGGCCCTGCGCCAGGGCTTGTGCCACCTGGTCGGCGGGCACGAAGCGCCCCTCGCGGAGCCTGAACTCTGGAGGTCGCCCGGTCGGGTTGATGACGAGCCGATCGAGGCCCGGCGGCGGCTCGTAGGTGGGCGGCGGAGGCGGGCCGGGTACGTGCTCGGCGCTGCGGATGAACGCCACGAGGTCGTCGATGGCCCGCGATCCGAGCTGCGCGAAGCCGGCCATTGGGGTGCCCGCGCGGCCGTGGGTGATGGTGTGTCGCAGGTACCCGTCGCGCACCGACCGAAGGAACTCCGGGCTCGTGACGCTGGTCGCGATCGCGCTCCCCTGCCCCCGCGCGCCGTGGCAGGTGACGCAGCGCTCCGTCCAGACCCGCTGTCCCGCCACGGGGTCGCCCGCGCTGGGGCGCGCGCTCACGGCGAGCAGCGGGCGCCGCGCGAGGCTGCGGAGGTAGGCCACGATGCCGTTGATCTGCCGGTCGTCGAGGGGGCCCCCGCGGCGCTGGCTCCAGGCGGACATCGGGGTGCCCGGCCGCCCCGACGCGATGGCGCCGCGCAGGAAGGCGCTCGACGCGATGGCGAGGAAGTCCTGGTTGCCGAGGGCGTTGGCGTGGTCCGCGGCGTACCCCTGGGCCTCGCGCCCGTGGCAGAGCGCGCAGTACCGCAGGTAGTCGGCGCGGCCGCGGTTGATGCGCGCGACCGCCACCGCGGCCTCCGCGCGACCGAGGGCGGTGCGGCGGTGCCACGACGCGCGGGCCCGGCGGCACGACGTGAGCGAGGCGGCGCCGAGCACCAGCACGAGCAGCATCAGGGCGCGAGCAATGCGCGGAGCGACGGGGCGGGCGGAGGGCGCCGCGGTGGCCCGGGCGCCGCTGGAAACGGCTGACATCGCGCGCAAGCTATCACCCGTTTGCGGCCGCGGCGCGAGCCCTTTGCAGGCCAGCGCGTCGTCGCGCAGGCTCCGGCCCGATGGCCACCGACCCCCTCGGCCCGGCTGGGCCAGGACTTCTTCGCTCGCGACTCGCTCGTGGTCGCGCGCGACCTGCTGGGCCGGGTGATCCGCACGAGCACCGCTGCGGGCACATCCACGGCCGAGGCTGACGTGGTGGTGGGGCCGCGCATCGGGGTGGTGGGCCGCCCCGAGGACGTGGCCCTGCCGTGGCGCTGGCGCGAGCGAACGGCGCCCGCGCGGCGGAGTGTCAGGTGAACTTGAGCTTGGTGGCGGCGACGGCGGACATCTGGAGCAGCAGCCAGCCGTGGCGGAAGCGCGAGATGTTGGTCTCGCCGTAGGTGCGGTCGCGGTAGCGGATGGGGATCTCGAGGATCTTCAGGTTGAGCTTGGAGGCCCCGAAGATGAGGTCGAAATCGCCGAAGGGATCGAAGTCGCCGAAGTAGGCGCGGTTGGCGGCGAGGCGCGCGTAGTCCTGCGCCCAGAGCACCTTGGTGCCGCAGAGGGTGTCCTTCAACGGCTGATTCAGCAGGTACGTGAACAGCTTGCTGAAGCCGATGTTGCCGAGCTTTTTGAGGAAGCGCATCGCCTCGGCTTCCATCGGGTACACCAGCCGCGTGCCCTGCACGTAGTCGCTCTGGCCGCGCACCATCACGTCGTAGAACTTCGGGAGGTCTTCGGGCGGCACGGTCATGTCGGCGTCGAGGATCATCAGGATGTCCCCAGTGGCCTCGCGGAAGCCCACGCGCACGGCGTCTCCCTTGCCCTTTCCGGTCTGCCCATACACCGAGAGCTTGAGCGGCCCGCGGTAGTCCGCGATGGCGCGCTCGATGGTGCCGCGGGTGTCGTCCGAGCTGCCGCCCTCGACGAAGATGAGCTCGGTCTCGGCGCCCATCACCGGGGTGCGCTCGATGATCTTCGGGATGTTGCCCGCCTCGTTGCGGGCGGGCACCACCACGCTGACGCGCGGCTCGGGGGTGGGCAGCACGGCCTCGCCGCGCCGGCGCAGGACGTAGAGCCGGTACATCGAGGTGCGGCGCACCAGCGGGAGCTTGGAGACGTACTTGTTGAGCAGCCCCGCCACGCCGGGCACCGGCACCGGGAGAAGCATCCGGTCTTCGAGCTTCACGACCTCGAGGCCCGCGATGTCGAAGAGGTTCTGGAGGTCGGACTCGCCCAGCCAGTTGGCGGGCGGCGTCGGGAGCTTGAAGCCCGCCATCTCGCCCGCGCGCAGGGCGACCTCCCAGAGGTAGTTGTAACAGGTGAGGAAGACCCTGCCCCCCGGCGCGAGGTGGCGCGAGAGGTTCTCCAGCAGGCGCTGGATGTCCGGCACGCTGTGCACCAGGCGGTCGCAGATGATCGCGTCGTAGCGCTCGGGCAGGCGCATCGTGAGGGCGTCCTCCTCGCGGAGGTTGAGCGCGGGGTGCCGTCGGCGCGCCCCCTCGACGGCCGTAGCGATGGGGTCGACCCCGTCGCGCACGGCGTTGGGCAGTCGGGCGAGCGTGTCGCCCGGGCCCGACCCCACCTCCAGCACCCGCGCGTCCTTCGGGATCGCCCGGGCCATCGTCTCCGCCACGTCATTGCGGAGGTAGTGCACGCCGAAGCCGAAGCGCGGCTCCTCGACGGCGCTGCGCTCGAAGTAGGCGCGCCACGCCTCGTCCTCGCGGGTCCCCACGATCCTGGGCTTCTCGCCCACACCGACGCCGTTCTGCACCACGTTCAAGTTCTCCATGGAAGGGCGCGGAATAGACCATTCCCCCGCGGGAGTCATCAAGCGCCCGCGGTCAGGTCATCGACCATGCGGGTGACCACCGCGAGCCCGCGCGACCAGAACGCCGGGTCGCGCACGTCGAGACCGAGCTCGGCGAGCAGGGCCTCCGGGCGGTCCCTCCCCCCGCTCGCGAGCAGCCGGAGGTACTTCGGCACGAAGGCCGCGCCCTCGCGCTCCCAGAGATCGTAGAGCGCGAACACCAGCAGCTGACCGAAGGCGTACGAGTAGCAGTAGAAGCGGTAGTGCACGAGGTGCGGAATGGCCCCCCAGCCGTGGCGGTCGCGCTCGGTGCGCAGCACGGAGTCGCCGTAGAGCCGGTCCATCTCCCCCGTCCAGATCGCGGAGATCTCGTCGACGGGCACCACGCCCGCGGCCCGGGCCTCGTGGGTGCGCAGCTCGTAGCGGGTAAAGGCCACCTGCCGGTGGATGGTGCCGAGAGCCTCCTCGACGCGCGCCGCGCGCATGGCCTTGCGGGCGGCCGGGTCGCTCTCGTGGGCCAGTAGGTTGCGCCCCAGCACCAGCTCGCCGAACACGCTCGCCGTCTCGGCCATCGGGCTCGTGGGCCAGTAGTTGAGCAGCGACTGCTCGCCCGCGAGGGCGAAGTGCACCCCGTGGCCGAGCTCGTGCGCCAGGGTGAACACGTCGCGCATGCGGCCGTGGTGGTTCATGAGCACCCGCGGCGCCACGCCGGGGATCATCCCCGCGCAGAAGGCCCCGTCGCGCTTGCCGGTGCGCGGCTCGGCGTCGATGCGCCCCTCGGTGAAGAACCTCCCCGCGACCTCGGCCACGCTCGGGTCGAGGTCGGCGAAGGCGCGCAGCACCTCGGCGCGCGCGGTCTCCCACGAGGACACGCGGTCGCCGTCGGGCTGCGGGGCGAGCACGTCGTGGCTCTCCAGCACCGGGAGCCCGAGGTTGCCAGCCTTCCAGCGGAAGTAGCGCTGGGCGACCGGGTAGTGGGCCTCGACGGCGGTCATGAGGGCGTCGAGCACGGGCCGCGAGAGCTCGTCGTCGAGCATGGTGGGCGCCACGGGGTCGAGGTGCCCGCGGAGGCCGTTCTCCAGGCGGTGATCTTGATAGAGGGTGTTGACGATGAAGCCGAGGGTGGGGGCGCTCGCGGCGAGCTGATCCTGGATGGCCGCGGTGGCGCGGCGGCGCACCTCGCGGTCGGGGTCTTCGCGCAGCGAGCGGGCGTCGGCGAGGGTGAGCGTGCGGGCCTCGCCGCCCACATCGACCTGGAAGCGCCAGCCCGCGAGGAGCTCGTCGTACAGCTGGGTCCACGCGCGGCGACCGGTGAGGTCTTTGGTGGAGAGGGCCTCTTCGACGGGGCCGGGGAGCGCGTAGGGGGCGGCGTCGCGGGCCCGGGCGAGGTGGTGCCGGTAGGTCGCGAGGGCGGGGTCGGCGAGCCAGCGGGCGTGGACGTCGGCGGGCGCGCGGCCGAGCTCGAGGTCGACGAAGCGCAGCTGGTTGAAGGCTCCGTTGGAGCGCTCGCCGACCTTGGAGTGGAGCGCGCGGGTGGGCTCGTCGAGGGCGTCGGTGGCGATGGCGAGGCTGGCGAACATCTGCGGGCGGTAGAGCCCCGCGAGGGCGGTCTCGTAGGAGACCAGCATCGCGGCGAGGTCGGGGCCGTCGAGCGAGGCGACGCGGTCGCGGTAGGCGGCGCCGAGCCGCGAGGCGAGCTCCAGCGAGCGGTCGAGGTCGGCGTCGATCGCGGGGTCGGCGACCGAGGCGTAGAGGTCCGAGAGGTTCCAGCGGGGGGGCGATGCGGGAGGGGTGCTCACGGCCTTGGGTATACCCCAGGATGTATGCCCGTCGACGCGGCACACAGTCCGCCGCGGGTTCGTGGCACCATCACGGCCCCGATGGCGAACCCCGGCGACGAGTACGAACGCAAGGAACAAGAGCAGCGCGCCCAGGCCTGGTACGCCATCGTGGGCTTCGGGGTGCTCATTGCAGGGGTGGCGGTGATCCTCCAGTGGATGCCCGAGAACCCCTTCTCGCGGCCGTCGGAGACGCCCCACACGACGAGGTTGAATGCCGGGGCGCTCACGGGCCGCGATGCCCCGATGCTGGCCGTAAGCCCATCGCAGCAGGGCGCCATCGCGCCGGGGTGCCGGGTGAGCGACGTGGCCATCGTGCAGGAGTGGCGGGGGGCGTTCCGGCGGACCAACACCGAGGCACTGCTGGCGTACTCGGGCCGCGGGCACCGTGGGCGCTTCACGCCCGGCGGGTGGACGGCCGAGGCGCCGGGCGACGGGGGGACCGGCTGCGAGGTGGTGTTCCGGGCGCGCGAGGGCGCACGGACGAGGGAGGCGCGGTGGACGGTGTCCGACGACCGCACGGTGATCACGCCCGTAAGCGACTTCGCGCGGGAGCTCGCGGCGATGTTGCCGCCGCGGCGCTGAGCGATTGACCGGTGCCCCGCGGGCGGTGCGAGACTCCGCGCCCGATGAGCGACCTGCCGTCCCCGAGCCTGTCCGCCGCGCCCTACCGCGAGCCCGCGGGGCCTGCGCCCGACGAGGGCTATCTCCGGCGCCTGCTGGTCTTCCTGAGCGTGGCGACCTTCTTCGAGGGCTACGACATGTTCGCGCTCGCGCAGATCCTCCCCAACCTGCGCAGGGACTTCCACATCTCCCCAGAGGCCGCCGGGGTGCTGCTCGCGTGCATCAACGCCGGCACCGTCATCGCGTACCTGCTCATCCGCGTGGCCGACCGCATCGGCCGGCGGCGGGTGCTCTCCATCACCATCGTCGGGTACACCCTGGCCTCGCTCGCCTCGGCCGCGTCGCCCAACGCGGTGGTCTTCGGCCTGCTCCAGTGCATCGCCCGCGTCTTCCTCATCGGCGAGTGGACCATCGCCATGGTCATCGCCGCCGAGGAGTACCCCGCCGCCCGCCGCGGCACCGTCATCGGCATCCTGCAGGCCTGCTCGTCCCTCGGCGGCATCGCGTGCGCGGGCCTCGTGCCGCTCATGCTGAAGAGCCCCATCGGGTGGCGACTGGTCTTCGTGGTCGGGGCCGTTCCGCTGGCCATCATGGCCTACGCGCGCCGGGGACTGAAGGAGACGCGGCGCTTCGAGGAGGCCCACGCCGCGACCGCCACCACGCCCGCGCCGGTGCAGGGGGACATCTTCGCGGTGCTGCGTACGAAGCACCTCAAGCGCATCCTCCAGATGGCGGTGATCTGGTTCCTCTCCTACGTGTGCACGCAGAACGCGATCACGTTCTGGAAGGAGTTCGCCGTGTCCGAGCGGCACTTCACCGACGCGCAGGTGGGCGGGGCGATCACCGTCGCGGCGGTGGTCTCGATGCCGCTGGTGTTCCTCGCGGGCAAGCTGCTCGACGTGGTGGGGCGTAAGCGCGGGGCGGTGATCATCTACGGGGTGCTCAGCGCCGGGGTGTTCGCGGCGTACACGCTACAGGGGCGCGCGGCGCTCACGGGGGCGCTGGTGCTCGCGGTGTTCGGGTGCAGCGCCTTCCTGCCGGTGCTCAACGCCTTCACGACGGAGCTGTTCCCCACGGAGCACCGGGCGGACGCCTTCGCGTGGTCGAACAACCTGCTCGGGCGCATCGGGTATGTGCTGTCGCCGCCGCTGGTGGGGTACTTCGCGGCCCGCTACGGGTGGGGCCCGACGGTGGGGGCGACGGCGGTGTTCCCGCTGCGGGCGCTGGGGTTGATCCTGGCGCTGCTCCCGGAGACGGGCGGGCGCGAGCTGGAGGAGACCGCGGGGATGTGACGCGCTGCCGAGCCCACGGAGCGCTGGGTCGGGTCAGGGAATCGGCGGCGGACCGAGCATGCGAAGCTCTCGCACGTTGAGGTCGAAGAGCTGATACCTGGGATCGGTCGAGTGGGTGGAGAGGTTGGTGAGGCCGTCCAGGTACGCCCGGTTGAAGTCATTGGCCATGACCAGGGTCGGCGTTGGTCATAGACCCGGCCAGAGCGCCAAGATGTTCAAGCTGCGCGCGCTCACCCGCGCGCCCGGCGAGGCGGCGACGGTCTCGCGGCGGGTGTCGTTTCGGCAGCACACGACGCGCGCGCACCACCCCGGACGGCACCGCGTCGAGGCACTGGTCAACGGCGCGGCGACGGCCCTAGGCCACGTCGACCTCCGCGCGCAGCGCACGGGCGGCGAGGGCGGCGGCGCGACCATCTGTTGCATCGATCGCCGCGCTGCGCGCCGAGTCGGGCGACCACGATCGCTGACCTCTGCGGCCGCCGAGACTCGCGGCGCCGCGCATCCCCATTGTTTTTCAACAGGCCGACGATCGGCTGAGTGGCGCTCCGCAGAAGTCGGTGAGCATCACGCAGACCTCACCCCCAACCCCCTCTCCCTAAAGGGA
>CAIOSS010000114.1 GCA_903860995.1 uncultured delta proteobacterium
GCGCTCGTGATCCACCAGAAGACGAGGCCCGCGGCGACGGGGGCACCGACAGGTCGAGCGGGCCTCCCTGCCCTAGCGAGGGCAGCGAGGCGAAGCCCGGCGCAGGGGGTGGGCTCAGGGGCGCCAGGATGGCGGGCGCGGGCTCGGGCATGGCGGCCGGCGCACCGAAGCCGCCCAGTCCTGGCAGTGGAGCCATGGGGTTGAGCCCGGCGGGGGCATCGCGCGTGGGCGGGGGCATCGTCGCGAGCCGACCGGGGATGGCGCCGACCGCGCCCTGCGGCGGGGCTTCGGGGCCGGGTAGCGCGGGCGCGCGCCAGGGGATCTCCGGGAGGGTGCGCGCGAGCACGCGGACGAATTCGGCCGCGTCGAAGCCGGGCTGGATCCCGTGGATGAGCGCGCGGAGCTGCTGCGCCAGGAGGCCCGCGGACTGCGTGCGCTGCGCGGGGTCGACCGCGAGCGCGCCGAGCACGACGGCGTCGAAGGGCTGAGGGACCTGCGGGTCAACGCGGGACGGCGGATCGAAGCGGCCCGCGAGCAGCACCTGGCGCGCGGCGTTGGGATCGGACCGCGGCACGAGGGGGCGCACGAGGAGCATCTCCCAGAGCACCACGCCGAGGGCGAAGACATCGACGCGCCAGTCGGGCGTCTGGCCCGAAAGCAGCTCCGGGGCGGCATAGGCGAGCTTGGTCACCGCGGCCCCTGGCGCGGCGCCGCTCAGCAGCGCGCGCGCGACGGCGAAATCCGAGACCTTGACCATCCCTTCGAGGGAGACGAGGAGGTTCTGTGGGGAGACGTCGCGGTGGACGATCTGCAGCGGGCGCCGGTGCTCGTCCTCCCGGCGGTGGGCGTAGTCGAGGCCCGTCGCCGCCTCGGCCACGAGGTACGCCACCGCGACGGGCGGCAGGCGCTGGCCGCGCTCGGCGCAGGCCTTGAGCACCCGCGCGGCCGTGGTGCCCTCGATGTATTCGAGGGCCAGGTAGGGCTCGGGCTGGTCGCCGAAGTCGAGCACCTGCACCACGTTGGGGTGCTCGAGGTACCCGTTGATGCGCGCCTCCTCGACGAAGCGCGCGCGGAGGTTGGGGTCTCCCTGCAACCGGGGCAGGATGCGCTTCACCGCCGCTCGACGTCGAAAGCCGCCGGGGCCCTCCCGCTCGGCGCGGTACACCTCGCCCATGCCGCCCCGACCGAGCAGCTCGATCAACCGGTACCCGCCGATCATCGCCGGAGGCCCCGGTTCGCCCTGCCCCTGCGCTGGATTGGGACTCGTCACGGTAACGCGCGATGCTCGCGCCTCCGCCCCCGCCGCGCAAGCGAATGGCGCACGCTGGCTCTCCGCGCTCGCGCTGGCAGCGGGCATGGTCGGGTGCGCCGGCGGCGCGCCGGGCATCGGCAACCTCGGCGGCTCGTGGCCCGGGGGCATTGGCGCCACGCTGCGCCACCGCGGCGCCGAAGGAGTGCTGGTGCTCGACCGCGTGCCCGAGGGCGGCGCGGCAGCGCGGGCGGGCCTGCGTCATGGCGCGACCATCGTCGCCATCGACGGTCAGCCGGTGCGGGGCCGCTCGCCGGCCGAGCTGGTGGCGCGCCTGCGGGGCGAGGTCGGGACCGTGGTGGTGCTGCGGGTGCGGCGGGGCGAGCGCGAGGACGACGTGCGTGTGGAGCGGGCGCCCTACGCGCGGGACGGGCGCGACGGGGGCGGGGCGTTGACCGGGCCGCGTCGGGCACGGTAGGGACGTCTCCCGCCGCGACGCGCGGCACCAGGAGAGTTCATCGTGAGTGTTCTGATCGTTGGATCGATGGCCGTCGACACCGTGGATTTTTCGAGCACGGGCGAGCGCCACGAGCTCGTCGGGGGCTCGGCCACCTTCGCCTCGCTCGCAGCGGGCCTCTACACCGACGTGCGCATGGTCGGGGTCGTGGGCCGTGATTTCCCCGACGCCACGCTCCAGACCCTGGCCGCGCGCCGGGTCGACCTCGCGGGCGTGCAGATCGTCGACGGCGAGACCTTCCGCTGGCACGGTCGCTACAACGCCGACCTCTCGTCGCGGGAGTCGCTCGACACGCGGCTCAACGTGTTTGAGCACTTCCGCCCGACGCTCCCGGAGAGCTATCGCCGCTCGCGTGTGGTGCTGCTGGGCAACATCCACCCCGATCTCCAGTCCGAGGTGCTCGACCAGGCGGAGAAGCCCGAGCTCGTCGCCGCCGACACCATGAACTTCTGGATCCAGGGCACCCCCGACGCTCTTCTCCGCCTGCTGCGCCGCATCGACCTGCTCATCATCAACGAGGAGGAGGCCCGCGAGCTCTCGGGCCTCAAGGTGGTCGCCAAGGTGGGCCGGGCGCTGCGCGCGCTCGGTCCGAGCCGCGTGGTGGTGAAGCAGGGCGAGTACGGCGCCTTCCTCTTCGACGAGCACGGCGCCTTCCACGCGCCGGCCTTCCCCCTCGAAGACGTGGTCGACCCCACCGGCGCGGGCGACACCTTCGCGGGCGCGATGCTCGGGTACCTCGACGCGCAGGGCCCCATCACCGCCGCCTCGCTGCGCCGCGCGGTCGTGCACGGCTCCGCGGTCGCCTCGCTCTGCGTCGAGCAGTACGGCACCCGCGGCGTCGTGGAGGCCACCGAGGCGCACGTCCAGGAGCGCGTTCGGGCCTTCGCGAAGCTGGTCCACTACGAGAGCGCCTGACCGCGGGCGACAGCCGCTTGCGACGTTTGTAGGCATCGCGTACCGTCCGCGCCGCGCGGGTGGTGGGGCTTCCTTTCCCTGCGTACCCCCTACAATCAGCGATCGCGGAGGTCTCCCATGAACCGTTTCTCGACCCTTCTCCTCACCAGCGTCCTTGCCGGCTCCCTCGGCGCCTGTAGCGACGATCCCGCCGTAACCCCGACCGACGGCGGCGTGACCCCCACCGACACCGGCGCCTCGTGCAGCCCGCCCCCGGATGCTGGCGGCCCGCGGCCGTACTTCCAGTGCACCAGCGACAACGTCTGCCCGACCGGCCGCTACATGAACAACGCCATGCGGCCCGGCTACCGGCTCACGTACATCAAGATCACCCAGCCCGCGGCCCACGCGAGCGCCGCCATCCTCTCGACGGGCAACCCCACCCTCCAGCGGGGCACGTTCCTCTGGGGTCTCTCGTTTGACCTTGCGGCCAACACCTTCCGCACCGGTGGCCTGAACCCGATGTACACGCGCGGCCGCACGGGCGTCGGCCTGATGGACGGCCGGTACGCGTTCTTCAACGGCAACGGCCCGGACGCCACGCCCGCCCGCTACAACCCCATCTCGGGCTCCGTGACGGTCACGGGCGACCGCGCCAACACCGCCATGGTGGGCACCACCGTCAACATCCCCATCTTCAGCGACGAGGCGGGCACCATGCTGCTCACCCAGCTCCC
>CAIOSS010000115.1 GCA_903860995.1 uncultured delta proteobacterium
ACCGGGCACCCAAGGAACATTTTTTTGCGCGCAAGATGGTGACAGCGCGAAGGTTGTGGGGTAGGAAGCTTCCCCTTGGTTTGGTGGCCGTAGCTCAGCTGGTAGAGCATCGGATTGTGGCTCCGATGGTCGCGGGTTCAATCCCCGTCGGTCACCCCACACTGGATACCCTCAGCGCCCGTAGCTCAATGGATAGAGCATCGGACTTCGGATCCGAGGGTTAGAGGTTCGACCCCTCTCGGGCGCGCCTAAGTACAGATGGTTACTCGATAGTTGACAGCTCCAGAGAGCTGAGATAAACGCCTCCCCGACTTCGCGACATTAGCTCAATTGGTAGAGCAGTGGACTCTTAATCCATTGGCTCTCGGTTCAAGTCCGAGATGTCGCACCCCTAGAAAGCCCCGGTCTCCGGGGCTTTCGCCATTTCAGGCTTCAACGCTACGGGCACACGGGCGCCTGGCGTTCATCCATCAATGAACGAGCCGTAGGGCGCCATCGCTGCGGACGCGCGAAGGCCCACGTCCTCGATCGGGGATATGGGCCTTCGCAGGTCGGACCAGCAGAGCCTCCATGGGGGCGCCAGACGCGCCGCGGTGCTCGACTACTCCTCCTCGTCCTCGCGGGTGTTGAAGATGAAGTTCGACTCGAACTCTGGATCGGTGAAGGGCGGCACCGGGTGCGCCCGCATCACGCCCTCAAGGCACGGCCCCGCCGGGGGCTGCGCGTAGGAGCCCACGATGCGCAGGGTGCGCGGCTGGCCGGTCGCGCCGTCGTAAACCACCGACATCCGCACGTGCCGCGTCGAGCCAGGTCCGATGCAGCGGCGTACCTCGGACTCGAGCGCCTCCTCCAGGCGCCCCATTTCGCGGCGGCGGGGATGGCTGTGCGGCGGGTCGTTGCTGGCGCCGAACACGGCGACGTCCCAGCTGGTGGCCCCGGGCGCGGGCGTCGAGGCGTCGACGACCAGCGCGAGTCGGGCCGCCGCATCGCCAGCCGCGAGGGCGCCGTCGTCAGCGAGCACGGGAGCACCACCGTCACTGGCCGCGGCAGCAGCGTCGCCAGGCGCGGCGACGGCGTCCACGCCGGTCACCGACGACGCATCGACCACCGGCGGCGCCAGCACGGGAGCGGCCACCGAGGGAGGGGTCGGCGTGGGCACCAGCACCGCGGGAACCTCCCGGCGGGGATCGGGCGCCCGCTGGATCTTCGCCAGGTAGATCTGGCCGCCTGTGACGATCGCCGCGGCCGCGATGATCGACGCGCCCATGATCTTCCACTTCGCGAGCTTGGCCGAGGGCGCCGACGGGGCGGCCGCGACGGGGTGGTCGACGGAGGTCGGCGCCTCATACCGCGGCGCGATGGGCGGAGGGATCGACACCGCGTCGAGCGCCAGGGCGCGGACGGGCGCGAAGACCGGAGGCTCGGGCGCCGCGGCCACCGGGGGCTGCGACGGAGGCGCCGCCATCGATGGGATCGCGAAGCTCGGGATCGAGGGCTCGCCGTCGCGTTCAAGCGGGGCGTCGGGCGAGGGCTCGATCTCAGCGACCGACGCCGACTCGGCGGCAGGCGCTACCGGCTCGACCGCCGGGGCGGCAGCCGTGACGCGGGGCAGCGCGGGCATCGACGGGGGCCGAGGCGGCGCGGGCGGCTGGTTCCAGTTTTCGGTGACCGAGTCGTCGACGAGGGACGCAGGGATCTCCGCGTCCATCTCGAAGGTGACCTCGGTCGAC
Organism: uncultured delta proteobacterium; assembly: GCA_903860995.1. Lineage (GTDB taxonomy): Bacteria > Myxococcota_A > Polyangia > Polyangiales > SCUS01. The sequence continues at coordinate 1,731 of CAIOSS010000115.1, forward strand.
GGGGACTCGGGCTCCGGCACCAGCACCTCCGGCACCAGCACCACCGGCGGCGGGACGCTCGAACGCAGGATGGTCGGCGAGCGCGACGCCACCCGGGGGACGGGCGGCGGCACCGAGGGGGCGCCCGGCATCGGAGCGCCGCTGACCGGGGTGCCCTCCGGGGCCATCGGGATGTCGAAAGCGTCGATGTCGGCGATGTTGAAGAGGTCCGCCGGCGCCGGACGTTCGGAGGGGATCTTCGTGGGAGGCGCAGCCGCGGCCGGGAGGCGGGCCGGCGGGAAGGTCGGGCGCTCGGACTCGTCGCCCACCCGCTCTGTGCCCGGCGGATGGATGCGCGGCACCTCGACCTTCTGGGTGGGCATCTGCGGGCGCCCGCCGACCAGGCGCGAGCGCGTCGGCACGATGGCGGTGGGCTCCTGGAGGCCCTGCTTCTCGGCCTCCGAGGGCTTCGCCCTAGGCGCCGCGACGGGCGGCCGGGAGGGAGTGCCGACCCCGAGGATGGTCGACTTCATCAGGTTGAGCTCGGCGGCGCTGAGCACCGGGGCGCCGGCCGGGGGCGACCCGCTGGGGGGCTCCGGGCGCAGCGCCGGCTTCGGGGGCAAGCCCGTGACGCCGAGCGCCATCGCCAGCGCGTCGGCCAGCGCGGCGGCGGAGAGGAAGCCCTTGGAGGCGTCCGCCGACCAGGCCCGCGCGAGCGCCGCGTCGACCGAAGCGGGCACCTCGGGTCGAAGCGCGTGCACCGACGGGCGCGCGCCGCGGAGGATCGCCGCCGACAAGCTGGCCTCGGTGGCCCCGAGGAAGGCCGTGCGCCCGGTGAAGCACTCGAAC
>CAIOSS010000116.1 GCA_903860995.1 uncultured delta proteobacterium
CACCCATCGGAGGGCGGCACGGTCGTCCGGGCGTGGCGACCGCGGGCCGACACGGTGACCGCCCGGCTCGCCGGGGGCGTCGCCCTGGCCCTGGCGCGCATCCACGACGCGGGCCTCTGGGCTGCGTGGACGACCGGGCGTGTCGCGGGGGGGAGCTACCACGTCGAGGCCACGCTCGACGGCGTCACGTGGTCCACCCGCGAGCCATGGAACTTCCTCCCCTCCCTTGGTCCGCTCGACGAGTATCTCTTCGGCGAGGGCCGTCACTGGCGCCTCCACGAGCGCCTCGGCGCGCACCCCAGGGCGCTCGACGGCGTCCCCGGCGTGGCCTTCGCGGTGTGGGCCCCCAACGCCCGCGCGGTCAGCGTCGTAGGCGACTGGAACCTCTGGGACCCCGCCACGCACCCGCTCCGTCGCATCGGCGCGCTCGGCCTCTGGGAGGTCTTCGTCCCGGATGTCCCACCGGGCGCCCGCTACCAGTTCGACCTCGTCACCAGCACCGGTCAGTGGTTGCGCAAGAGCGACCCCTACGCCTCGCGCGCCGAGCTGCGGCCGGGGCAGTCCTCGGTGGTGTTCGCATCGCACCACGCCTGGCGCGACGACGCCTGGATCGCCGCGCGCGCGGCCCGCTCCGCGCAGGCCGGGCCGATGTCCATCTACGAGATGCACGCGGGCTCGTGGCGCAGGACGGTCGCCGAGGGGGACCGCTGGCTCACCTGGCGCGAGCTCGCGCCGCTGCTGGCCGACCACGTCGCCGCGCTGGGATTCACCCACGTCGAGCTGCTCCCGGTGGGCGAGCATCCCTTCGACGCCTCGTGGGGATACCAGGTGACGGGGTACTTCGCGCCCACTTCGCGGCACGGCGACCCCGATGATTTCCGCGCGTTCGTCGACCTCCTCCACGGCCGTGGCATCGGGGTCATCGTCGACTGGGTCCCGGCGCACTTCCCCAAGGACGCCTTCGCCCTCGCGCGCTTCGACGGCACGGCTCTCTTCGAGCACCTCGACCCGCGTCAGGGCGAGCACCCCGACTGGGGGACGCTGGTGTTCAACTACGGTCGTCGCGAGGTGCGCAACTTCCTCCTGGCGAGCGCTCGCGCCTGGGTGGCGGACTTCCACGTCGACGGGCTCCGGGTCGACGCCGTGGCCTCGATGCTCTACCTCGACTACTCGCGCGGGGACGGCGCCTGGGTGCCCAACCCGCAGGGCGGCCGCGAGAACCTCGACGCGGTCTCGCTGCTGCAGGAGCTCAACGCCCTGCTGCACGGGGAGTTCCCGGGGGTGGCCGTGATCGCCGAGGAGAGCACCGCGTGGCCCGGCGTGACCCGCCCCGTCCACGACGGCGGCCTCGGGTTCACCTTCAAATGGAACATGGGCTGGATGCACGACACCCTCGCGTACTTCGCGCGCGACCCGGTGCATCGTCGGCACCACCACCACGGGCTCACCTTCGGGCTCACCTACGCCTTCCGGGAGCACTTCATCCTGGCGCTCTCCCACGACGAGGTCGTGCACGGGAAGCGCTCGCTGTTGGAGAAGATGCCGGGCGACCGGTGGCAGCGGCTCGCCAACCTGCGGGCGCTCTACACGTGGATGTGGTGCCACCCCGGGCGCAAGCTCCTCTTCATGGGCGCCGAGCTGGCCGCGCCCACCGAGTGGACCGAGGCGCACGGGCTCGACTGGTCTCTCCTCGACGACCCGATGCACGCGGGCGTGGCGGCGCTGCTCGGCGACCTCAACCAGCTGTACCGCGCGACCGGCGCGCTCTGGCGCCTCGACGACTCCGACGAGGGCTTCCGCTGGGTCGACCCCGACGACGCCGACCAGAGCGTGTTCTCCTTCGTGCGCCGCGGCGCCGTGGGCGAGGCGACGGTGCTGTGCGTGCTCAACGCGACGCCGGTGGTGCGCGAGTCGTACCGCCTCGGCGTGCCCCTCGCGGGCCACTGGCGCGAGGTGATCAACTCCGACGCCGCGGTGTACGGCGGCAGCGGCGTCGGCAATGCGGGGGGCGCGCAGGCGGCCGCGGCCCCGAGCCACGGCCACGCTCAATCGCTGACGCTCCGGTTGCCGCCGCTCGGCGCGCTGGTGCTTGTGCACGAGCCCGTGCGCGCTGGACGGTGAGGGTCAACAGGCGCTAAAGCTCCGCGGGCCCCGCGACGGGGTGGCGGTGGGCCCAACACCCGCCGCGCTGCATCACGTCCGGTGCTCCAGAGGAGGAACTCAGATGATGTCGAAGTGGATCCTGCGAGGCGTGGCCATCGCGAGCGTGCTGGTCTCCTACAACTGCCGTAGCCGCAACCGAAACAACGACAACGCCACCCCGACGACCACGACGGCCCCCGTCGCGCCGACGACCGCGCCCGCGGCGCAGCCTGCGATGCAGCCCGGCGTGCAGCCGGGGATGCCGCAGCCGGGGATGCCGCAGCCGGGGATGCCGCCCGGTGTCCAGCCTGGGATGCAACCCGGGATGCAGCCCGCCGACCCCACCGCGCAGCCCGGACTGCAGCCGATGCAGCCCGACCAGCCCGCCATGCCGGGCGGCGACTACATCGTCTCGCAGATGCAGATGCGGCAGGCTCAGTACGCGGTCGGGATGACCCCGGTGCTCCCGATCGCTCGCGGCACCCTCACCACCAGCGGCACGCAGAACTACGCGGTGAGCATGGTTCCGGGGCGCTGTTACAAGATCATCGGAGTCGGAGCGCCGAGCGTCACCGACCTCGACCTCAAGCTCTACGCTCCGGCCAACCCTGACGGCACGCCCAGCGCGCTGGTCGACCAGGACGTCGCGGAGGACAACTATCCCGTCATCGGTCTGGCCCGCGAGCGCCCGCTGTGTCCCACCATCGCAGGCGTCTACCGCCTCGAGGTCACGATGTACTCGGGCGCCGGCGAGTTCGGCGTCCAGGTCTTCGGCGGCGCCCAGACGCCCTGACCCGCGGGGTCCGATTCGTTCCCCCGACTCCGACCCCCCGCTGATCCCCCGACCCTCCGTTCCTGTCTTCTCCCCCTGGTCACCATTTCAACCAACCCACGCTTCCATCGCCGGCCCTCGCCAGAGCGAAGCGGCGGGTGCGCCCACCCGCGTCCACCCGACGTAGGCGAGCGACGTCCGCCACGCCGCACGGCACGGCGAGTGAGTTCCGAAGTCCGCCCTGTCAGCGGAACCGGAGATCGAGATGGGTCAGGGAGCGGGAGCGGCGGGCGCCGCAGGAGCGGGCGCCGCAGGAGCGGGAGCTGCCGGCGCGGGAGCGGTCCGGGCTCCGGCGTCAGCCGCGGTGCGCGCGGGCGTCGTCGTCGTGGTCGCGGGCCGGCGGGAGCGGGCGAGCGAGTCCCGCCCGGAGGTGCTCAGGTACGCCAGCGACGCCGACGTCAGCATGAACAACATCGCGCAGACGCTGGTCGCCTTCGCGAGGAAGCCGCTGGCCCCGCGGCCGCCGAAGACGGTCTGCGTCGCGGCGCCGGAGAGCACCCCCATGCCGCCGGAACGACCCGACTGCAGGAGCACCACGCCGACGAGGAAGAGGCAGACGAACACGTGAATGATGGTGAGCAGCGTTTGCATGGACGAAGAACTCTCGATGGAGCCGGAGGTTATCCCGCGGCCTGGATGATTCGGGCGAAGCCTGCGGCGTCGAGCGAGGCGCCACCGACGAGGAGGCCATCGACATCGGGCTGCGCCAGGAGTTCGGCGGCGTTGTCAGACTTCACGCTGCCCCCATACAGGATTCGCACGCCGTCCGCGACCTCGCCGAGGTCGTTGCGGATGCGATCGCGCAGGTAGGCGTGCGCCGACTGGGCGTCCGAGGCCTTGGCGGTGCGCCCCGTGCCGATGGCCCACACCGGCTCGTAGGCCAGCACGATGTCGCCGACGAAGGCCCGCGCGTCGTCGCCCGCGAGTCCGCCGAGCGCCCCCTCCCACTGCCGGCGGAGCACCTCGAAGGTGACCCCGGACTCGCGTTCGGCCAGGGTCTCGCCCACGCACACGATGGGCCGGAGCCCATGCCGGCGAAGCGCCACGGTCTTGCGATGCACCATCGCGTCGGTCTCCTGGAAGAGCTGTCGACGCTCGGAGTGGCCCACGAGGCACCACGCGCAGCCGACGTCCTTCAACATCGGCGGCGCGATCTCCCCGGTGAAGGCCCCCTGGTCTTCCCAGTGGCAGTGCTGCCCCGCGAGGCCGATGGCCGTCCCGATGAGCGCCTTCGCCACCGCGTGCAGTGCCGTGAACACCGGCGCGACGACCACGTCGGTGCGCGGCCCCACCCGGGCGGTGTCGGCCAGCGAGCGAGCGAGCTCGACCGAGCCGTCGACGGTGCGGTGCATCTTCCAGTTGCCCGCGATGAGCGGGCGGCGCAGCGGCGACGTCACGCGCGCAGCGCCTCGACGCCCG
>CAIOSS010000117.1 GCA_903860995.1 uncultured delta proteobacterium
CGTCGCAGCGCAGCGCGGGGCCGGCGTCCGGGGCGCCCGCGTCGGCCGAGGGCGGCACCTCGGAGCAGAGCCAGAGGTGCGAGAGGTAGTCCCACGCGCCGCAGTCGCCGTCGCGGTGGTTGACGCAGTCGGTGCGGAGGTCGACCTCCAGGGTGTCGAAGCCCGCCATGGCCGCGCGGTCGGGCAGGGTGACGTCGATGTCGATGTTATCGATGACCGTCGCGCGGTCGAGGAGGGTGACGGTGGTGGCCGGGTGGGCGGCGAGCTCCTGCTCCCGGGCATACTCGAAGTTGTAATACCGGGCCTCGTTGGCGAGCAGCGGGAGCTCGAGGCGCAGGCCCGTGCTGGCGATTCGACCGAGCATGCCGACCTCGCGGATGCGCTGGAAGCGGTCGACCGCCCACTGCGCGGCCTCGTAGCGCGGGACCATGTTCATGCTCGCGCGGCGCGAGCGATACAGCTCGCCGAGCCACGACCGCGCCGAGGTGAGGTCGTCGGTGACGAAGTGGACACGCGGCGCCCAGTGGGCGCGGTCGTCCTCGCCGAGGCCGCCGAGCTCCTCCTCGGCGCGCTGGCGCAGGGCCGCGAGCTGCGTCGAGCCCGCGGCCGGGAGGAAGAAATAGTGCACGTTGCGGGGCGACTGCTCCAGCAGCGTGGCGAGGCTGCCGGCGAGGAGCGTGGTCGAGTAGCTCGACGCGTTGACCACCACGAAGACGTAGCTGTCCTCCCCCGTGAAGTGCTCCGCGAAGGACCACGGCCCCTCCTGGGTCATCACCGTGAAGGGGCCCGCGAGGTCGCGCGGGCGCACCCCGTAGGGGCCCGGCGCGAATCGGCTCGCGTCCGGGGCGTCCGCGGAGGCGTCGACGGCCGCGTCGGTCGGGTCCGCGTCCGCCGGTCGGGTCAGGTCGCTGGCGACATCCGCGACGGCGGCGTCTGCCGCGGGCGCCGCGGCCTCGTCACAGCCCGCCGCTCCGAGCGCCGCCCCGACCGTCATCCAATGAAACCATCGCATCGTCAGCCTCCGTGGCGACTGTTGTATCAGCCCCGGCCCGCGGTCGTGACGCCGCCGGGTCGATCGTGTATGCCGCCGCGCATGCGCCGTTGGATCGTCCGCCCCGCGACCCGTCCCCTGCGCGGCGCGTTCCGCGTGCCGGGGGACAAGTCTATCTCTCACCGGGCGTGGATCCTCGCGTCGCTGGCCGAGGGCACGAGCCACCTGCGCGGTATGTCGCCGGGCGATGACGTGGCGCGCACCCGGGGCATCATGGCCGCGCTCGGGGTCGAGATCGAAGACCTCGACGAGCGCGTGGTCCGGGTCGTAGGCCGCGGGCTCGGAGGATTGTGCGCTCCCGCCCACGGCACCCTCGACTGCGGCAACGCCGGCACCACGATGCGCCTCGTCGCGGGGGTGCTCGCGGCCCAGGGCTTCGACACGACGCTGGTCGGCGACGCCTCGCTCACGCGCCGCCCGATGGGGCGCATCGCGCGGCCGCTGCGGGCCCGCGGCGCCAGCATCGAGGGCGCCATCGACCCGGTGCGCCGCGACGAGACCGCGCCGCTGGTCATCCGCGGGCTCAGGCAGGGGCGGCGCCTCTTCGCGAGCGAGGAGTCGCTCGCCGTGGCCAGCGCGCAGGTGAAGTCGTGCCTGCTGCTCTCCGGGCTCTTCGCCGACGGCGAGACCTCCGTGCGCGAGCCCACGCTGTCGCGCGACCACACCGAGCGCATGCTGTCCGCGATGGGCGCGCCGCTTCGCACGATGGGCCCCGTGAGCCAGCTCGACCCGCGGGGCTGGGACGGGGTGCTGGCGCCGCTCGACCTCGACGTGCCCGGCGACGCCTCCGCGGCGGCGTTCTGGGTGGTGGCGGCGCACGTGGTGGAGGGCTCGCGGGTGCAGGTGCGCGGCGTGGGCATCAACCCGACGCGCACGGGCTTCCTGGAGGCCCTGCGCGACCAGGGCGGCGGCGCGGCGGTGGTGCCGAAGGGCGAGGCGGGCGGCGAGCCCGTCGGGGACCTCCACGTGGGCGTCGGGCCCACCGGGGCGCTGCGCCGCGGCGCGAGGGTGGCGGGCGAGCTCACGGCGCGGTGCATCGACGAGATCCCCGCGCTGGTGGCGGCGGCGGCGGTGTCGCCGGGCGAGAGCCGCTTCGACGACCTGGCCGAGCTGCGGGTGAAGGAGAGCGACCGGGTGGCGGCGCTCGCGGCGATGCTCGCGGCCTTCGGCATCGCGCACGCGGTGACCGGCGACGGGCTCACCGTGGCGGGGGGCCGTCCGCGGGGCGGCGCCGTCGTGGAGACGCACGGCGACCACCGCATCGCGATGGCCGCGGCGGTGCTGGCGCTGGCGGCGGAGGGCGAGACGACCATCGACGACGTGGCGTGCGTCGACACGAGCGACCCGGGCTTCGCGGCGATCCTGCGGGGCCTCGGCGGCGACATCGAGGTGAGGGAATGAGCGGAGCGCGGGGCATCGTGGTGGCGATCGACGGGCCGGCGGGCGCGGGCAAGAGCACCGTGGCGAGGGAGGTCGCCGGCGCGCTGGGCTACACGCTGGTGGACACGGGCTCGCTCTACCGGGCCTCGGCGCTGGTGGCCGAGCGGGCGGGGGTGGCCATCGACGACCGCGCGGCGGTGGAGGAGGCGGTGCGGGCGGCGGTGGCGGCGGGGACGCTGCGCCTCGACGCGGGCGACGCGGGGCTCACCCGGGTGCTCGTCGGGGGGGTCGACCCCGCGGAGGCGCTGCGGACGCCGGCGATGTCCATGGGGGCGAGCGCGGTGGCGGCGTACCCGGGGGTGCGCGAGGCCCTGCTCGACGCGCAGCGGGCCTTCGGGCAGCGCGGGGCGGTGGTGCTGGAGGGCCGGGACATCGGGACGGTGGTGTTCCCGGGGGCCGAGCTGAAGGTCTTCCTGACGGCGACGGCGGAGGAGCGGGCGCGGCGGCGGTGCGACGAGCTCCGGGGCAAGGGCGTCGACGCGGACTATGGGGTCACCCTCGCCGAGGTGCGGCAGCGCGACCACCAGGACGCCAGCCGGGACATCGCCCCGCTCCGGGAGGCTCCCGACGCTGTTCGGGTGGACAGCAGCGCGATGGAGCCCCAGGCGGTGGTCGACGCGATCGTCGCGCTGGCCCGCTCGCGCGGCGCCGTTTGACAGGTTTTGGGGATTGCTCTAACAGACCCGGCACTAGGCCCCAAAGGGTTTCACCGACCCAGTACGTTCCTCGGGCTCAGTTTACAGCGCTTCGTAACCCGGGTGGTCACGCGTGACGATGGTCGTCGCAGCGAGCCAGCCGGGTGTCAGTCCGCGGGGCGCGCGAGGGGCAGGTCAGAGAACGACTGCATGACAACCAACGAGACGCAGGCTACCGGCACGATGGACATGGAGAGCTTCGCGGCGCTGTTCGAGGCGACGAGCGCGGCCAGCGAGGTCAAGGAGGGCGAGATCGTCCAGGGGACGGTCCTCCGGGTCAGCAAGGAGACGGTCGTCGTCGACATCGGGTTCAAGTCCGAAGGGGTCATCCCCCTGTCGGAGTTCACCGGCGCCAACGGCGAGGTCACCGTGAAGGCGGGCGACCGCGTCGACGTGCTCGTGGAGAGCCGCGAAGACGAGAACGGCCTCGTGCTCCTCTCCAAGGAGAAGGCCGACAAGATGAAGGTGTGGGACGAGATCTCCGCCGCGTGCGAGCGCGACGAGATCATCGAAGGCACCATCAGCGCCCGCGTGAAGGGCGGCCTGTCGGTCACCATCCGCGGCGGCGTGAAGGCGTTCCTGCCGGGCTCGCAGGTTGACCTCCGCCCCATCCGCAACCTCGACAAGATGATCGGCCAGGGCTTCCAGTTCAAGGTCATCAAGTTCAACAAGAAGCGCGGCAACATCGTCCTCTCGCGGCGCGTGCTGCTCGAGAAGGAGCGCGACGAGCTGAAGCGCGACACCCTCGAGAAGCTCTCCGAGGGCATGGTCACCAAGGGCGTCATCAAGAACATCACCGAGTACGGTGCGTTCGTGGACCTCGGCGGCATCGACGGCCTCC
>CAIOSS010000118.1 GCA_903860995.1 uncultured delta proteobacterium
AGCCCGGAAGTGTCGCGGTCGATGCGGTGCACGATGCCGGGCCGGAGGGGATCGCCGTCCTCGTCGACGTCGGAGTGGTGGAGCACCGCGTTGACGAGCGTGCCGCCCGCGTGGCCCCGCGATGGGTGCACCACCATCCCCGGGGGCTTGTCGATGATGAGCAGGTGCTCATCCTCGAAGACGATGGTGAGGGGAATGTCCTCGGCGACAGCGACCATCGGCGCCGGCGGCGGAACGTCAACCGTCACGGTGAGGCCTGCGCGCGCGCGCTCACTGGGCTTGAGGGTGTGAGAGTCGCTGGTGACCCGCCCCGCCGCGAAGCACTGGGTGATCGCGGAGCGCGAGACATTGTCCCCCGCAAGCAGGCGCGCGAGGACCTTGTCCAGGCGCTCACCCGCGTCCTCCGGAGGGATGACGACGACGCGGGGAGCGCGGGTCACCAGACCTTCGACTTGATGTGCCGCTTGGACTTCACCAGGATGTCGACGAGCGCGCGACCGTAGAAGTTGCGCTCATAGAGGTCCGCCGAGACGCGCGACTTATACAGCTGGCGGCCCTCCTCGATCTCGTCCTTGAGGGCGTCGAAGAGGTCGTCGTTCTGGAACCCCTTGGTGATCTTCTCCTCGTTGTAGAGGGAGACGTCACTCGCGATGGCGCGCGCCAGGCGTCGGGCGGCCTCTTCGGTTTCGATCAACGGCATAGGAGCTGGACGCTATCACCCCGGCGCGACCCGCCTCAACCTTCCGGCGCGAACACGTCGCCCCATGGCCACGGCACGTGCACCACCTGTTCAGGCGGGGAATGTGTCTGCTAGGTTCCGCCGGGCCTCGCACCGAGGCAGCGGAGGTTTCATGCGGCGCTCGCTCGTTCATCTCGGATTCCTGCTCCTGGGCTGCGCCTGCGGCAGCTCGTCGACCACGATGACCAACGCCGACGCAAGCACCGACCGTGGCTCCCCCCCGTCGGACGCCGGCGCGACCGACGCGGGCGGCGCCTCCGGGCTCCCGGGTGACGAGTACTGCCGCAGCGCCCCCGCGACTCCGTGCCGCGGCTCGGCGCTAAACTCCTGCGGGGTCTGCGTAACGCCCTCCCCCGCCCGCGCCGCGCTCGAGCGCACCAACTGTGACGACACCCAGCGCCGCGAGTACTGCCGCGGCGGCACGCCCGGCGCCCCCAACCTCCAGTGTTTTCAGCCCGGCAGCTACCCCACCGCGGGCACCTCCGAGCGCGTCACGATGTTCGGCTACGTCCGGGTCTTCGGCAACGGCGGCGACTCGCAGCACATCCGCGTGTCGGTGCACCGCGTGAACGATGACGGCACCCCCGGCGAGATGCTCGGCACCGCGGTCACCGACACCGCCAGCCCCGCGTCGGGTATGGAGGACGTGTTCAGCCCCTCGCGCGACCGCGTGCTCTTCACTCGTCGTACCGGCGGCTACGTGCTGCCCAACATCCCGACCGAGACCGAGCTGCTCGTGATCACCGAGGGCGACCCCGCGGATGCCGAGGCGGCGGGCCTCTGGTCGCACCGCATCTACGATTACAACTTCGTGCTCCTCAACCGGGAGATCGACGCGGTGCCGGCCCCCACGGGCGTGACGGGCCGCTCGGTGCGCTTCCTCCCGCGCGTGATCTCGAACTCCGACTGGACCGCGATCCCCGCCACGTCGACGCTCACGTCGGGCATCGCCGCGGGCCGCGGCGCGCTGGCCGGCGAGGTCCACGACTGCGACGACGTGCGCCTCGCCAACGCCACCGTCGAGAGCTCGCCCCGGCGCGCCTGGGACGGCCCGGTCGTGTACTTCTCGGAGAACGACACCAACCCCCTCCCCGACCTCAGCCGCGAGCAGCGCGGCACCTCCCTGCTGGGCACCTACGCCCTCCTCGACGTCGAGCCCGGGGCCGTCCGCGTCTCCGCGGTGGGCTACAGCTCGGGTCAGGTCGTGCACCTCGGCAGCTACCGCGCCCGCATCTTCCCCGACTCGGTGACGCTGGTGACCTTCCGCGGGATGCGCCCCTGGCAGGCACCCCGGTGAAGGCCCCATCGGCCCTGTGCTATGACCGCAAACGCCCGCTTCGACATGGAGGGTTCTCGACGTGAATGACAGCTTGATGCCCCCGCCCTCGGGCGGTGGCAACGCGAAGTACGCCGCGATCGGCCTGCTGCTGCTCCTCGGCGGCGGCGGAGGCATCTACGCGCTCACCCGCCCAGAGCCCGCGCCCCCGGTGCGCCCGACCCCCGTGGTCCGCGACGCCGGCCCACCCATTGCCACCAATTCGTCGGTGGGCGCGGTCATCGAGTTGCCCCCCGAGGTGCCCGACGCCGGTCCCGCGCCGGACGTCTCCACGGCGCCGCACATCCGTTACGTGACGCGGTATGTCAACGAGTGCTCAGGCACCGTCGACATCGCCGCCGTACAGCGCACCGCGCAGAACAACTACGGCGCGCTGCGCGCCTGCTACGAGCGCGAGCTGCGGGCCAACCCCTCCCTCCGCGGCGCGCTCACAGCGCAGCTGAAGGTCAACAGCACTGGCCACCTCGACCGAGTCCAGGTCGTCACCCGCATGAGCAGCACCTCGCTCGTCAACTGCGTGAAGAGCGCCTTGATGCGGGTGACCTACCCCGCGTCCCGCGGCGGCTGCGCTGTCGCCGAGGTGCGCTTCAACTTCACGCCGCGCGAGTAGCGCCCCCCCTCCACACGACGTCCGCGGGTCAGGTCGGCCAGCGGATGTCGAGCCGCTTCATCTTCCGCCAGAGCGTCGTCGGCGACAGCCCGAGCTGGTCGGCCGCGCGCTCGCGGTTGCCGTCGCACTCGCGCAGCGCCGACTCGATGGCCTGCCGCTCGGCGGCGTCCACCGAGGCCGCGAGCGAACGCTCCCCGGGCAGGTCGCGCGGCGCCGTCGGGAGGTCCTGCGGGGCGACGTCCTCGAGTTGCACGACGCCGGTCTGCGAGGCGAGCGCGACGCCCTGCTCGATCATGTTCTCGAGCTCGCGGATGTTGCCCGGAAACTCGTACGCCAGGAGGAAGTCCATCACCCCGTCGCCCATGCGCACGCGGGTGTTCATCTTGCGGCAGACCTTCTCCATGAAGTGCTGCGACAGCAGCGGGATGTCCTCGCGGCGCTCACGCAGCGGCGGAAGCAGGAAGCGAACGACGTTAAGCCGGTAGTAGAGGTCCTGCCGGAAGCGCTTCTCCGCGATGGCGCGGTGCATGTCCTGGTTGGTCGCGGCGATCACGCGGATGTCGACCTTGATGGCCTTGTTGTCCCCGACGCGCCGGATCTCTCCCTCCTGCAGCACCCGCAGCAGCTTCGCCTGGAAGGCCGTGGAGGTCTCCGCGATCTCGTCGAAGAAGAAGGTCCCGCCGGTGGCCTCCTCGATGAGCCCCTTGCGCTGGCTGCTCGCGCCAGTGAACGCGCCCTTCACGTGCCCGAAGAGCTCGCTCTCCAGCAGGGTCTCGGTCACCGCGGCGCAGTTGACCGGGACGAAGGGCTGCGACGAGCGCTTGGAGTTCACGTGCACGGCCTTGGCGACGAGCTCCTTGCCCGTGCCGCTCTCGCCCGTGATGAGCACCGTAGCGTCGCTGCCCGCGATCTTCACGATGCGCCCGAGCACCTCGCGGATGGGCGACGAGCGGCCCACGATGTTCTCGAAGTGGTACTTGTCGCGAAACTCGGCGGCGAAGAAGGCCACCTGCGAACCGAGCTGCCGCTTCTCCACCGCGCGCAGCACCTTCACGAGCAGCTCCTGCTCGTTGAAGGGCTTCTGGATGTAGTCGTAGGCGCCGAGGCGCATCGCCTCGACGGCGCTCTCGATGGTGCCGTACGCGGTCATGACGATGACCTCGGTGAGCGGGAACATCTCCTTCGTGCGCCGCAGCACCTCGATGCCGTCCTGCGCGCCCATCTTCAGGTCGGTGAGCACGAGGTCGTAGCCGCCCGCGCGCTGACTCGCCGCCGCCGCGTCCGCGTCCGCCGCCTCGTCGACCTCATGCCCGCCCGCGCGCAGCATGATCGACAGGGTGATCCGCATATTTTTCTGGTCGTCGACGACCAGGATCTTCGCCATCACATCCTCCCGCGCCCCGGCGGCGCGACTCCGACCTACTCGAACCGCGGGCGCAATGGAACGATCTGGCCCCGGGACACCCGCAGCGCGATGCTCGCAGACTCCACCACCCCGGTGAAGACCCGCTGCCAGCCGTGCGGCTCGCCGTCGGCCCGACTCTCGAAGCGCGCGCGCGCCCGGTACACGCCGGCTCCCTGGAAGGTCGCCGAGGGGCAGTGCATCGCAGGCAGCAGCGTGACGACGCGGCGCCCGCGGGCAGGCAGGCGCGCGAAGAGGTCGCGCAGCGGCGCCGGCTGCCGGGTGAGCGCGGTGCAGTCCACCTCGATGCCCGCCGGGGTCGTCACCACGAAGGAGAACTGCGTCGGCCGCAGGAGCGTCCAGACGGCGTGCACGCTCGGGTTCTGCAGCGTGACCGTGGCTCTCAGTCCGCCCGCAGACGACGCGCTCGAGCCCCGCGCGCTCAGCGCCAGCATCGCCGGGCGATCGGTGGCAGCGACGACCGCTGCGTCCGGGGTGACGAGCGCCGGCGGGGCGAGCGCGACGACCCCAGCGTAGGTCTCCACGCGCTCGTCGGTCACGATCGAGCGCGCGTGCGATGCGCTCCCCCGGCGCGGCGGGGCGAACCCGTAGCGGAACTCCACCGGCTGCGGGCCGAACGCCGGGGCCTGTAGGCCGCAGAGGTCGTCCACGTCGGCCTCCTCGCTGTAGCGCTGTCCGGGCTCGAGCGTGACCCGCGGCGAGAACTCGTTGCGCACCGGGCGCTGGTCGTGGGCGCAGCGCGGGAGCCGCCCCATGCGGCGCCGACGCGCGCCCGGCTCGACGGGCGGCGGGGTGGCGGTGAAGGAGAGCAACCGCCGGTCGGCTACCACCTCCACGGGCGCGCCAGTGACGTTGCGCAGCGCGAAGCGGACGCGCCCCGGCGAGTCCGCCGCGGTGACCTCCAGCGCCACGGGCGCCGCCGGCGGGTCGGCGACGGCCACCACAGGAATACATAGGATGGTAAAAATCACGTAGGGTGCGGGGTGCGGCATCGGACTCCGGCGGGAGTCTACGGCATCGACGCGACCGCGGGAGACCTTCAGCGCCCCGGGCGACGGGCCTCCAGCATTTCGGTCACCGCCGCGCGGGCCGCCGCGGGGAACACCAGCCGGCGCCGGACGAAGGGCGTGTCGGCGACGCGCGAGATGATGAACGACGCGTGCTCCAGGGGCTGCGCCGGGCGCCGTGCGTGGAGCACCCGCAGGCCCTCCTCGGGGACGCGCGGCGCCTCGAAGGGCAGCACCTCGGCGACGTCGAGCGCGGCGAAGTACCGCGGGTCGAAGCCCTGCGCGCCCACGATCGACTCGAGCTCCTGCCGGATCGTCTCGTCGAGGTCGGGGTCGATGTCGTCGAGCGAGGCGGTCTTGAAGAGGTCACGCCGGCCGCAGCGCGCGGCGAGGCCCGAGAGCACCTTGTCGGGGTCGTCAGACCACGCGTCGACGGCGCGCCAGAGCACGTTGTCATCGAGGGAGAGGTACGCCTGCGTGGAGATGCGCTCGCCCCGCGCGAGCCGGGTGATCGGCCCGGGCGTCCCGTCGGGCACGCGGCCGTCGGCGACGAGGTCGGCGAGGCGCCGGAAGGTCGAGCGCAGCACGCTCTCCGCCGCGCGCGTCGCCTTGTGGAAGTACACCTGCTGGTACATGAACAGCCGCGCGAGGAAGAAGCCCTCGACCGCCGGGAGGCCCTTCGATCCCTCGACGGCGAGGCGCGGACCGCTGGCGTCGGGCTCGAGCGCGAGCGAGCGCAGGAGCCAGTCGAGGTCGAAGAGCCCGTAGCGCGTGCCGGTCATGTGTGAGTCGCGGAGGAGGTAGTCGCAGCGGTCGACGTCGAGCATCCCGGAGACGGCCCGCGCCAGCACGGGCATCGGGTGCACGCCGTGGACGAGGCGCTCGACGCGCGACGGCATCTCGGGCTCGCGCGCCGCGAGCGCCCGGTGGATCTCCGTGTCGGGGTCGAGGATGATCGCGCTCGTCCAGAGCTCGTGCGCGTGCATGCCCGGGAAGGCCTCCTCGAAGAGGTGCGAGAGCGGGCCGTGCCCGAGGTCATGCAGCAGCGCCGCCGCGAGGGCGTCGTCGTGGTCCACCGGGTCGAGCGGCGCGCCCATCGCCTCCGCGAGCGGCTCGATGCGCGCGAGAAACCTCGCCATCACGTGCGCCGCCCCGATGGCATGGGCGAAGCGCGAGTGCTCAGCCCCCGGGAAGGCCATCGACGCCACGCCGAGCGCCCGCACCCGCCGGAGCCGCTGCATCTCCACGGTATCGATGAGGCGCGGGAGCACCCGGCCGTTCTCCCCCTCGAAGGCCACCACGCCGTGCACCGGGTCTCGCAGGATCATCGCGCGCCTGCAGGCTGCCAGACGCCCGCCCGGCCGGCCAGCGCGGCGCCGCTTCTTTGGGGCGCCGTCGGAGGGCGTGGTAACGCGCCTGACATGGGCCTGCGGGTTGTGCTCTTCACGGTCGCGTTCAACCTCCTGCTCTGGGTCTCGCGCCTCACGCTGGGCGCGCGGCTCATAGCGGCGCGCGGGCCCACGCTGGGCTGGGCGCTTACGCTCCTCGCGCCCACCGCCCTGCTCCTGCTGGCCGCGCGGCTGCAACCGGCGCGGCGCGACGCGCTCGTCACCACCGCGACGGCCTCGCTCGCGCTCGCCTCCTGCGTGTCGCCCTGAGACCCCGCTCGCTCAGTGCCGGAAGTGCCGGACGGCGGTGAAGACCATCGCGATGTCCGCGCGGTCGGCCGCGGCGATGACCTCCTCGTCGCGCACGCTCCCGCCCGGCTGCGCCACCGCCCGCACGCCCGCCTCGGCCGCGCGCTCGAGCCCGTCGGGGAACGGGAAGAACGCGTCGGACGCAAGCACGCTGCCCGCCGCGAGGTCGCCTGCCTTGCGGGCCGCGATGTCGACGGAGATCACCCTCGACATCTGCCCCGCCCCGACGCCCACCGTGCGGAGCGCGCCCCCGTCGCCGCGCGCGAGCACGATGGCGTTGCTCTTCACGTGCTTGCACACCGCCCACGCGAACGTGAGCGCGCTCAGCTCCTCGGCGGTGGGAGCGCGCTTCGTCACGACCCTGCCGCGGACCACCTCACCTCGCGCGGTGGCGTCGCGGTCCTGCGCAAGCATGCCGCCGCTCACGTGCTTCATCGCCGTCGCGTGGTGATCCGCCGGGAGCCAGCGGCCGAGCGCGAGCAGCCGGAGGTTCTTGCGGGCCCGCAGCACGGCGAGCGCCGCGTCGCTGAAGCCCGGCGCCGCCACGACCTCGAGGAAGGTCTCCGCCAGCGCCCGCGCGGTGGCCTCGTCGACCACGTCATTGAGGGCCACGATGCCCCCGAAGGCGCTCACCGGATCGGCGTCGCGCGCGGCGCGGTACGACGCCTCGAGCGTGTCGCCCTGCGCCACGCCGCAGGGGTTGCAGTGCTTCACCACCACCGCCGCGGGCACCCCGTGCTCGCGCACCGCCTCGAGCGCGGCGTCGACGTCGACGAGGTTGTTGAACGACAGCTCCTTGCCGCCCGACCCGAGGCTCTCGGCGCGCCCGAGCGTCCCCTCGCCCGCGCCCCGCTCGCGATAGAAGGCCCCCTGCTGATGCGGGTTCTCACCGTATCGGAGCGAGTACG
>CAIOSS010000119.1 GCA_903860995.1 uncultured delta proteobacterium
CCGGGATGAAACCCCGATGAGCCCTCTACGCCGCGTCGCCCCGCCCGCCGCCCTCGTGCTCGCCCTCGCCCTAGCGCCGCTCGTGGTGGTCGCCGACCCATGGCCAGCGCTCGCGATACCGCCGGAGAACGCCCGCGCGCTGCGGGCACCGCCGCGGCGACCGCCGCCCGGCGACGTGGACGCCCGCGCCCGGCTGCTGGTCGAGGCCCTGCGCACCGGCGACGCCGCGGATGTCCAGCGGGCCGAGGCGTTCTTCCTGCCGCGCGAGCCCTTCCTGGCCATCAAGGACATGTCCGGCGCCGCGGGCTACTTCGGGACCCTGGTGCGCTGGTTTCGCCGGGACCTCCTGGCCGAGCGCGCCCGGCGCCGCGACTGGTCGGGCGCCCGCTTCGAGGGCTTCGAGCTGTCCCGGGCGTGTACATGGATGAGCATCGGCCGGGAGGCCAACCGGCTGCCGTACTGGAGCTGCTACCGATCGACCCTGCGCGTCGCCGTGGGCGGCCGGTCGGAGCGGGTCGAGGTGCGGGTGATGATCCATTGGGGCGATCGCTGGTACGCCACGCACCTCGGGGCGATCCCAGCCCGGCACTGAGCGGAGGGGACCCTAGCACTCCCGAGAGCACGACCGACGCCCTGAGGCTCGACAGCCCTCCCCGGGAGGCGCTACCACGAGTCCATGAGCACCCCAGAGATCAGGTCGTTCGAGGACTTCTGGCCGTACTACGTGCGGGCGCACAAGAACCCGGTGACCCGCACGGTGCACGCGATCGGCACGAGCGTCGGCGCCGCGGTGGCGATCACGGGGCTGCTGTCCGGGCGAAGGGGCTTCGTGCCTGTGGGCGCCGTCATCGGATACGCGTGCGCGTGGTACTCGCACTTCTTCATCGAAGGAAACAAGCCGGCGACCTTCGGGCACCCGCTGTACTCCTTCGCGGCCGACTGGGTGATGATCTCCAAGATGGTCCGCGGCACCATGGACGCTGAAGTCGAGCGGGTCACGGCGCAGAAGGTCGACGTCAGCCCCGCGCCGGGCGAGACCATGGTCGGCGACGGCGTCCTGCACTGACCGCCCCACCGAGCCACTCCGTATCACCAGTGTCCACCAACGACCTCGCCCGTCGCGCCCGGCGCCACCTCCTCGTCGCTTACGTGATCGTGAACGCGCTGGTGTTCGCGTTGTCGCGCCCGGCGGCCGTGCGGCGCGACCTGCACGGGCTCATCGGGGTGGTGTTCCTGGTGGCGGCGCTGCGGGGCGTCGCGAAGGACGACGACGACACCGAGCGCTACGGGGTACGGCTGGAGGGGCTCATCCCGGGGCTCCAGGGCGACGCCCGCTCGCTGCCGCGCGCGCTCGTCGAGGCCGTCCCCTCGGCGCTCCGCGAGCTGGGCGTCGCGGCCCTCGTCGCCGCCGTCGTGCTGCCCGCGTACTCCCTCGCGTGGCCGCTGTTCAATCACCCCATCGGTCCGCGCCACCTCCCCTTCACCCACGACCCGGTGGCCACCCTGCTCGGCGAGCTCGTCGCCGTCGCGCTCACCGAAGAACTCTTCTTCCGCGGGTACGTCCAGACCCGCGTCGCCGACGCCCTCGGGCTCGACGGTTTTACCAAATCCCGTAAGCCTCTCTTCGCCGACGCCGCCCGGGTCGTGCTCATCACCTCCGCCCTCTTCGCGCTCACCCACGTCATCGCCGAGCCCGGCCTCGGCCGCGCCGCGGTGTTCTTCCCCAGCCTTCTCTTCGGCGCGGTGCGCATCGGGCGCGGGGGCATCGGCGCCGCGGTCGCCCTCCACGCCATCTTCAACGTGTTCGAGCGCTACCTCGAGGGCCGGTGAGGTCCGCCGCCCTCTTCGACATGGACCACACCCTCGTCGGCGCCAACAGCGCGCTGCTGTACGTGAAGTGGCTCCGCGGCCGCGGCGAGGCCCGGCGCCGCGACGCCGCCCGCTTCGGGTGGTGGTTCATGCGCTACATGGCCGGCACGCTCGACGCCGCCGGCATCGCCCGCACCGTCGCCCTGCCGCTCGCCGGGCGCGACGCCGAGCGCTTCATCCGCGAGGTCGAGGACTGGTCCGCTACCGAGGTGGTGCCCTACATCACGGCGCGCGCCCGGGCGGTGGTGGCCGAGCGCCAGGCGAGGGGCGACCTCTGCGCGGTGCTCACCAGCTCTACCGCGTACGCAGCAAAGCCCGTGGCCCACGCCCTGGGCATCGAGCACATCCTGGCCTCGCGCCTCGTCGCCCTCGACGGTCGTCTCACCGGCGCCATCGTCGAGCCCTTCTGCTACGGGAGCTCGAAGGTCACCATCGCCCGCCGGTGGGCGGCCGAGCACGGCGTCGACCTCGCGCGCAGCGCCTTCTACTCCGACTCCGTCACCGACCTGCCGATGCTCGACGCCGTCGGCGAGCCGGTGGTGGTCAACCCCGACCCGCGCCTCCGATGGACCGCGTGGCGACGGGGTTGGCCGGTGGAGCGCTGGTAGCCGCCTTCGTCCGCTTCTCGCTCGCCGGGCGCTCCAGCACCGCGCGCACGCTCGGGTCGAGCCCGTCGAGCTCCCAGGTCATCCGCCGGAGCACGCCCGCGAGGACCTCGATCTGCGCGTCGACCGAGCCCCGCTCGTCGACCAGCACCGTCGGCACGCCCTTCACCACACAGAAGCCGCCCGCGGAGGTGCCGCGGCTCATGGCCTCCTTGCGCACGGTGATGCCCCGGGATTGCGCCAGCGACACCAACGCTTCGACCAGGACCTTGCCTCGCATCAGGCGCTCAGGATGACAGCCGCCGCCGCGAGACTCCACCGCCCTTTGTCTGCTACGGCCGGTGATCCACATGGGACGACAGCGACTCGACGAGCAGGAACTCCGCGGCGCCCTCGAAGACCTCGAGGGCTGGTCGGTCGCGGGCGACGCGATCACCGCGACGTACGCCTTCGACAACTACGAGTCGGGCGTCGCCTTCGCGATGCGCGTAGCGCTGTACGCCCAGCGGGTCGATCACCACCCCGACCTGCTGATCCAGTGGGGGAAGGTCACGGTCACCTGGTCGACGCACGACGCGGGCGGCGTCACCCAGCGAGACATCAAGGGCGCCGCGTACGTCTCGGATGTCATGCGGGCCCAGAGCTCCCAGGCGCGCTGAGCGCCCGCCCGCCCCGGACCTGCCCGTAACTCCTCGCGCCGCGAGGGCCCACCCTACGGTGGGCTCAGAGGAGAGACGTGCCATGTCCGACCGCCACCGCGACGTTCTGCGCCCGCCGATCGCCCAGCGCCCCGTGCGCAATGATCCCCGCGCCGAGCCCGATGACCCGCGCGGCCGCGACGCCCAGATGGCCTGCCTCGCCCGCATCGCCCTGGTGCGCCGCCGGGTCGTGATCGAGCCCGACGATCGGCCCGCGGTGGTCGCCGCCCCGCCTCGCGCCGACTTCGCCCGCCCCCCGCGGCGCCCGTCGCCGGCCACCCCCGAGGACCGCGGGGTCTGGTGCTTCCGCCCGAGCGACGACCGCGTCGAGGTCGTCGACCTCCCCGACGAGGACTGAAATGCCCAGGGCCACGCTCCTCCGGCAGATCCTCCGGGAGGGCCCTGGTGGGTAGACCCGAGCGCGCTTGACAGCCGCGGTACCTCCGCGCTGTGTTCCCATCGAAATGCGCCTCTTCGACCGCTTCCCCGCGCGCTACCTCGCCCCCAACGCCGTCACCTGCATCGGCCTCTCGCTGGGGCTCCTGTCCATCCGCACCTCGCTCACCGCCACCACGCTGCCGCAGCTGCAGGCCTCGGCCTGGCTGATCCTCTACGCCGTCCTCCTCGACAAGGCCGACGGGGCCATCGCGCGGAGGTTCAACGCCAGCAGCGAGTTCGGCGTGCAGTTCGACTCCTTCTCGGACTTCGTGACCTTCGGCATCTGCCCGGCGGCGCTCATCACCCAGGTCGTCGCGGTCGGCGCCCCGGACCCCTGGGCGCACGGCACCGCCCACGCCGCGCTGCTCGCCCTCGGCGCGATCTACGTCCTGGCCGCTGCCATCCGCCTCGCGAAGTTCAACGTCACCACCGCGAGCGTCGGCACGCGCTTCTTCCTCGGCCTGCCCTCCACCAGCAGCGGCGGAATCCTCGCGTCGGCCTTCCTCGCCCACCAGTCCAACGCCCTCGCCCCGGCCACCCTGCCCGCCTTCGTGGCCTTCATGGTCCTCAACGCCGCGCTGATGGTCTGCAACCTGCCGCAGCCCAAGCTCCACATCTCGTCGCAGCCGACGCTGAAGGCGCTCCAGCTCCTCGCGGTGCTCAGCGTGTACGTGCTCATCCCGCTGCACCTCGCGCCCACGTACCTCATCGCGGTCTCCGGTCTCTACACCATCGGCGGCTTCATCTACGGCCTGCGGGTCACCGGGGGACGGCACCCCGGCGACATCGAGCCGCAGCCCTCGCACTGACCTACGGGCAGCGCGTCAGCGCCCGCACCCACCGACCGACCAGCGCCACCCCCTCGGCGTCGACCATGCCGCTAGAGATCGGCGGCATGCGGTAGAGCTCGCCCGCAGACATGCGCGCGTGGACGATGGAGCGCGCGGGGTCGCCCGGCGCGATGAGCCGCGCGTCGCGCAGCCCGAGGTCGCCCACCCCCGGCGCGACGTCACAGGTGCCGGTGCGTGCGAAGGGGGTGGCGAAGCGGAGGTCGAGCGCCCCGCGGCCGATGCCGCCGGGGCGATGGCACGGAGAGCAGTTGGTGTGGAGGTATGCCCGCGCGCGCCCCTCGTCGGGCCCCGGCGCGTAGGGGTCGGGGTAGGCGGCGGGGCGCGTCGCAGGGAGGGGGGCGGCGAAGAGCCCGAGGTGGTCGAGGGTGTCGAGCTGGTTGGCGACGCGCCCGGTGGCGGCGTAGCGGAAGGCCGTGTTGAGCTGCGCGCTCTCGAGCCCGAGCGAGCGACCGGCGGCGGAGGAGTGGCACTCCAGACATTGCGAGCGCGAGGGGTAGTACCAGCGCCCGCCGCCGGGGAGCGCGCGGAGCTCGCCGCCGTC